>CAKNLX010000012.1 GCA_930989465.1 uncultured Lactobacillus sp.
ACAAGTTAATCAAAGAATGCAATCGTAAGATCCAGCCTGAGAAAAAGACAATTGTATCAGGTCCTACTATTGTTGGTGTGACCGAACAAACAGGGAAAAAATTTGTTTATTCCATTCATTTTCAAGTTAAGCCTGGTAAACAATCTGCTGTGAGAAATTTGTATTTGACCCAATATATTCAAATTTTACGAGAAAATAATATTGCTTTTGCAAGTACAGAACGACCTGCAAATAAGTAAAATGTCAGAAGAAACTTAAACATAAAAAATCCTACTAAATCAGTACATTTTTGATTTAGTAGGATTTTTGTTTTGAATAAAAGGCTAAAATTAACTGAAAATAAACTTTTTCAGACTCTTACATTATCTCTTGATCTGCTTATATGATTTATAAACAGCAATAATCCCAGCTAGATTAATTACACTAAATATCAACCAAAAATTAGGAGTTTTAATTGATATTTGCCATATGAACCAAATATCAATTAAAAGATAAAGAATGACAATGGTAAGAATACTCCAGTATCCCAGCCTTTTACTATATTTAAAAAAAGATTTTTGAACAATTGGTAAACAGACTATGATCATAACTATTAATGCTATAGCAACTATTAATATTAATGCCATACTTTTTCACCTTGATTAATGCCAAATATGAAATGAGTAAATCCCAGCCCAATTGAGATCCATATAGATCTGTTTGTTACTATGTGCAGCATTGTATGCACCTAAATCACTAGACATTTTTTCAAAGTATCCAGCTCCAAACGTTCCTATCAACCCTGGAATAGCTCCTCCAATAACACTAGCCGCTGCACCTGCACCGCCAATAATTAGAGATTTATTTGTTAAATCGCTTTGCATTTGTGCTACCGCTGCATTAGTTGAAAAATAATACCGAGTCCCCCACGTAAAGTTTCTATATGTAAAGTACTTATGATGCGCGTGAGCTAAGTTTACACCATATAACCTTATGTTATTTCTAGTCTCATTCACTTGATCGACAAATTGTTTTGCTAGCTTAACTTGGTTTAAACTTGCTTGGCCTGCTTTATCTGAATCCACTAAATATTTACCATTCTTTACTGTAATCAGATTTGAAATTTCTTTTGCTTCCGCCTCAGTAAATAAATGATACTCCGCTTTTGTAGATGGTTCCATGCTATTTTGTGATAGCTCAGTTTCATTATAACTCGAAGCAGACACTGGTTTTGCAGTTAAAGCTAAACCAGTTACAACTAAAGCCATGGCCATTGAACTTACTACTGTAATCTTTTTAGATAAAAGCATAATTTTCACACTTTCTAAAAGCTCCTTTATTGCTTTTACAAGTCTACTATTACACTACAGTCAGCAAGCAGATGATTAATTCCGAAATTTCAGAAACCAATTATTTATCATCTCTTATTATTATATTTTTAGAATTCAAATTGAAAGAAGGTGTTTACTTTTTATAAATCTCCTTAATTTGTAAAAAAGCTGTTTCAAAGTCTAATTTCATATTAGTTAAGTCTAAAAAGTCTAAACAGCGAAACAGAGAGTAAACTTCAGTATTACTATCATTCTTTAAATATAGAATCAAACTTTCCATGAATTTTTTTCGAATACTTTCTTGAGCATAACAATCAATAACTTCCAGTGTATTTAAATCGTTTAATAAACTTTCAGCTTTATTTAAATCCTTTTTTATTAGGGAAAATTCGGCATTCAATAAAGTATTCAGAACTAACTCATACCATATTTTGGAATTAATTCTATTATTCCTTACGTATTCTAGCAATTTTAAAGAAAAGCCATATAAGTGTCTTGCATCTAATATTTGAGTAATTAAATTAAAATAAAAAATATCTTCATAGCACCAGAAATTCTCATTGCTGACTACATCTGAAAAATATAGTATGACCTTATTTTTTACTACCAAAGGACATACTCTATCCCCTGATAGATCTTCATAAAAATTACTTGCAATTGCGACTTGAAATAAGATATCTTTATTTTGATTTTGATATTTTTCCAGATTTTCTTTTAAAATCTTCTTCAATTGTTTTTTATTATTATCTCTATACGCAACAGCAATATTATTTATTGACTCATATAACTGCGAACGTACACTATTTTCTAAAAATTCTATTGGCTGGATATGAATGTTAAAAAGAAGTTGAATTACTTTACACCAAGATAAGTTATCTTTTCCCTTTTCCCATTCTGCTAATGTAGATTTATTTGTTACATTCCTTGCTGCGTTTACTAAATTGATATGATGTAGTACTCGAAGTTTTCTGTATTTTGGCCCATAAATATTATTTTTTGCTATCATAGAAAGGATCCTTAACATGAACATTAAATTTTTTAAACAACTGATCTTAACTGTAATTTTAGGAGGTGGGTTAGTAATTCCCATCCATCCTCTATTAGTTAGATTTTTATCTAATTTACATTTTTAAAGTAACAAGAAAAGCTTTCAAAAGCAAAATACACTTTTGAAAGCTTCTTTATTAATCAAATTGTTCTAACCAACTTGGCAATTCCTTCAATAACTTTTGTACAGCTCGCCCACGATGAGAAATCTCATTCTTTTCATCAGTAGTCATCTGTGCAAAAGTTTTTTCTTTTTCTGGAATATAAAACAATGGATCATACCCAAAACCATCTTCACCACGTGGTGCGGCCAAAATACGACCACTGCAAGTACCTGACACCACTAGATCCTTATCAAATTCACCTGGCATTGAAACCACAATCGTAGTCCAAAATTTGGCCGTTCTTTTTTCATCTGGCACACCGCCTAAATTAGCTAATAACTTTGCGTTATTCTTTGCATCATTATGAGCTTCGCCAGCATAGCGAGCACTTCTAACACCTGGTTCGCCATCCAAAGCATCAACCATTAAGCCCGAATCATCCGCAATCGTTGGCAACTTGCTAAAGTTAGCTAACTCATGGGCCTTAATCTTGGCATTAGCTTCAAACGTATGGCCACTTTCAATCGGATGAGGCGGATTGTCTAAGTCAGCATTCGTCTTAATCTCGATATCTACCCCAGCTTGTTTAAAGGCTTCTTTTAGTTCTTTTGCTTTACCTTGATTACCAGTCGCAAATAAAATTTCTTTAACCATTATTCATTCTCCGTATCCACATGCTTAGATGTTAAAGTTGCATCATCCATGAATGTCCTTGCTAAATGATCAAAACTAGTTGGATCGCCTGTAGTGTAATATTCATGACTGACTTTTTCATTACCATCACTAAACAAACCATCGCGCCGCATCACATTAAACGTATACTGTGCAACTTGATCTGCAGGATCCAAGATAGTAACATTTTTATCATTAATTGCTTCTTTAAATTCTTTCTGAATCAATGGATAATGCGTACAGCCCATAATTAAAGTGTCAAAGTCTTTTCCTTGTAAGGGGGTCAAACTCTCTTTAACTACTTTTAAGTTGGTTTCATGATCTTTTTGAGCCTCCACAAGTGGTGCAAGTTTAGGGGCAGCTAATTCCGTTACCTGAATTTCTGGATCACGGAAACGGATCTCTTTAGCATAAGCATGTGATTCTGCTGTTGCTTTAGTTGAAACTACCGCAACTTTTTTATTCTTAGTTGTCCGTGAAGCGGCCAAACTCCCCGACTGAATAACTCCGATAATTTGTGGATCGATTTCTGCTTGAATCGTACTCATAGCCATTGCTGTCGCAGTATTGCAGGCAAAAATTATCAGCTTAACATTTTTATCTAACAAAAATTGGACTGATTTTCTAACTAGTTCAATAATCTCTTCTTTAGTTCGATCGCCATACGGCATATGAGCGTTATCACCAATAAAAACAGTTGATTCATTAGGCAATTTTTCAATTACTTTTTTTGCAACAGATAGGCCACCTAGCCCTGAATCCAATAATCCAATCGGACGATTATCCATAATAAAACCCTCTTAAAATCAAAAATTTATTTTCTACTTCTACTAGTTTACGGTAAAATAAAAAAGAATAAAAGGGATGAACAAGTTTATGACAGAAAACACAGAAAACACAAACGAGCACGTATATTTTATTAACCAACTTTACCGCGATTTCCTTTTGCCAGCTATTTTAGGCGATGATGACGCCTCAATTCTTTATTGGGCTGGCAAGAGAATCGCGCGAAAATATGATTTAAGTGATTATGATGATTTAGTTGAATTCTTCAACATGGCTGAATTTGGTAAGCTAGAAAAAGTTAAAGAAAGACGATCATTTACTACTTACGAATTAAGTGGCCAAACTGTCACTGATCGTTTGAATAGCGCCAGCAAGGAATTCTCCCTTGAAGGCGGAATGATCGCGGAAGCATTTCAAAAATCAACTGGTCGAACCACCGAATGTGAAATTAATATTTTAGATAAAGAAAAGAAAGTTCAATTTATCGCTCGCTTCGGTTAAAAGCAAATTGATAGACTATAAATAACCACTCATATATACTTTAGTTAAAATCGCATTTATATATATATATTAGATATAGGAGTAGAGCATGATTAAAGAATTTAAAGAGTTTATTTCACGTGGCAATGTAATGGACATGGCAGTTGGTGTAATCATCGGTGCTGCCTTCACTGCTATCGTACAATCTTTAGTAAAAAACTTGATCAACCCCCTACTTGGGATCTTTGCCGGCAAAATTGATTTTTCTAACCTCGTTTTTAAGGTTGGGGATGCTACATTTAAATATGGCAGCTTCATCAATTCTGTCATTAACTTCTTGATCATTTCATTTGTGGTATTTTTAATGATCAAGGCTTTAAATAGAGTAATGCCCAAGAAAGAAAAAGAAGCTGGTCCAACTGAGGCCGACTATTTAGAAGAAATTCGTGACTTGCTAAAAAAGCAAGTAAATCAAAATAAGTGATATATCAAAAAAGCTTGAGGCAACATCGTCTCAAGCTTTTTTTGATTTTTAAATTAATCAGTATATTGATCCAAAATTTGGTTTAACTTTTCTTTTGGAGTGTAACCAGTAATTCGGTCTACAATATTGCCATCCTTCTTTACGATTAAAGTAGGAATAGCCATAATACCCAAATTCTTAGCTGTATCTTGATTTTGGTCAACATCCATCTTGTAGAAGTTAACGTCTTGACGTTCTTCAGATAATTGATCAATTACTGGTGATTGCATCTTACATGGACCACACCAAGTTGCCCAAAAGTCTACTAATGCTACACCATTCTTAGTTTCTTCTTCAAAATTTTGATCATTAATTGCTTCAACCATAATTATTACCTCACATTTTTTCAATTCATTTATTTATATTATAAGTATATTCTATTATACTTACTTTTTGCAAGTAAGACGCTTACTTTAATTGTACAATTGTTGCACCATTGCCACCTTCATTAGCTGGTGCATAATTAAAGTTCTTTACATGATTGCTGCTGCGGAGATATTGCCAAACACCTTTTCTAATCGCACCAGTACCAATACCGTGAATAATCGTAACCGTATCAAGTCCTGCCAGTAAAACAGAATCAATATATCGGTCCAAATTAGTCATTGCTTCATCATAGCGTTGGCCTCGCAAATCCAGCTCGCTATGAGCATTACTTCTTCTAACCGCACTGGTTGCTCTAACAGTTTGTCTAGGCTTAGTACTTTCGCCCTTTTCAATCCTCTCAATATCGCGATCACTAACCTTAACTTTGATAATTCCCATCTGAACCTCATATTCATGTTCAGATAACTTCTTAGTAATCGTACCTGTCTGACCATATGAGAGGACCTTTACTCGATCGCCTACACTTACATGGTGACGACGTTTTTCACGCTGTAAGACCTTATTATGAGCCAAATTATTAGCCTGACGCTCTAAACTGTTGAGTTCGCCTTTAGCTTCAATAATCTTATTTTCCTTGACGCCCATGTTCTTTTGTTTTTCAAGTTGGGCAATAATCTCATCAGCTTTTTTACGGCGTTTGGCAACAACTTCATTAGCTCGCTCTTGTGCAAAATCAAGCTGTTTTTGTACACGTTGGTTATACCAATCAAGTGCTTGTTGCAACTTTTGCTCCAATTTTTGGCTCCGATCCAAACTGGTTTGCAGACGATTGCGAGCCACAGTAGCTGCCTTGGTTTGCGTATTCAACTTGGTGATCATCTTATTAATATCAGAATCTTCATCTGACATTAAGTTCTGGGCATTTTTGACAACATCTTCACGCATCCCTAGCTTGCGGGCAATGGCAAAGGCATTACTATGACCAGGAATACCAATCTGCAAATGATAAGTTGGCGACAAGGTCTTTAAGTCAAATTCCATTGAGGCATTAGTCGTCCGTGGCCGATTATAACCATAAAGCTTCAATTCAGGATAGTGCGTTGTCACCATGATCTTAGCATCTTTTTTACGCAAAAAGTCTAAGATACTAATTGCCAAACTAGCACCCTCTTCTGGATCAGTCCCTGCACCAATTTCATCAATTAAAACTAAGGTCTCAGAATCAACATTCTTCATGATCGCAATAATGTCATTGATATGTGATGAAAAAGTACTTAACGATTGTTCAATTGACTGTTCATCGCCAATATCAGCATAAACTTGCTTAAAGACGCCAACCTTGCTACCTTCTTCAGCCGGGATAAATAATCCAGACTGTGCCATCAATTGAAGCAATCCTGCTGTTTTTAAGGTAATTGTCTTACCACCGGTGTTAGGCCCCGTGATCAGCATAGTATCAAATTCACCACCTAAACGAATGTCATTAGGTACTACCTTTTCTGGGTCAATCAATGGGTGACGCGCTTTTAATAAGTTCAAAGAATGGTCTTGTGTCAGACGAGGCTCACTTGCCTTCATTTCTTTTGCTAACTTGGCTTTAGCCTGCAAGAAATCTAGTTCAGTTAATGCAGCCGCAATATTATTCAAACTAGTAATTTCTTCACGAGCCAAATTAGATAAGTGCTTCAAAATATTACGAATTTCTTGTTTTTCTTGAGCAATTAAATTCTGTTGGCGGTTATTAAGGTTTAAAACGGCTTCCGGCTCTATAAACAGTGTTTGACCACTGGCACTTTGATCATGAACTACCCCACCAAATTTTGCCCGATATTCTTGCTTAACTGGAATAACATAGCGGTCATCACGAATAGTCACAATTTGCTCAGATAAATACTTACTACTATTGCCCTTAGTATAAGCATCCATCTTATTCTTAATTTCCTCTTCATTAGAACGTATATCATGACGCAAACGAGCTAGTTCATGTGAGGCTGTATCTAATACCTCACCATCATAATCAACTGATTTCTTTAATTCTCTAAATAAAAGATCCGGCACATCTAATTGATCTAAAATTTCATCAATTGCAGTTAAATCCAGTTTGTTTGGATCTATTTCTGCCAAAAAGTCATTAATTTCATGAGCTAAACTTAATACTAATAATAAATTACCTAATTCCTTAGCATTTAAATTAGCTTTCACGCTTAAACGTTTAGTACTTGGACGTACGTCCTGAAAGTCCGTTAAAGGAAGTTGTCCCTTAATTCGTAGCAAATTAGTCAAAGCTAAAGTCTGCTTTAACTCATTTTGTACTTGTTCAAAATCACCACTAGGTAATAATTCCTCCGCTTCTTTTTTAGCGGGACCAGTAATCGCTAATTTACTCAAGCGCTTAGTAATTTCGCCAAATTCTAAAATCTCTAATATTTTCTTGTTCATTTTTATCTTTTTTCTAAAACTAACAAAAAGGACCAGCCACAGCCAGTCCTCTTTTTATTATTTACCACTCAAGCGGTCATCATCTAAGAAAGTATTTAAAACTCCCTGGACCATGTCCCACTCATCATCAGATTCAATCTCATGCAAATCGCTACTTGTTACATCGCCGGCATCATCGGCATCATAACTGAAAGCTTGCACCTCAATATCTTCATCATCGCCAACAGCGGCTGGATAAAGAAGCACGTAAGATTTGTCATAATCATCTGAATGAAAAGTAAATAATATCTCATACAATTCTTCATTACCTTGATCATCAATCAAAGTAATTTGACGATCTTGATCGTCACCATTAACTTGTGCTGCCATTTTAATCCTTTCGGTGTAAATCTAAATAATTTTGCAAGATGAGCACCGCTGCCATCTGATCAATTACTTGTTTACGCTTCTTGCGATCATGGATCCCTGCATCCTCAACAAGTACTCGTCGTGATTCAATTGTTGTCAATCTCTCATCAGAATAATGTACAGGTAAACCAAACTTTTCCTCTAGTCGTTTGCCGTATGCCTTACTTCTAGCTACGGAACTACCAGAAGTACCATCCATATTCTTAGGTAAACCTAATACGAAACCGTCAACTTCATATTGTCTGACTAGCTTCTTCAATGGACGCATACCAAAGTTATATCTGCTTTCATCAATCTGGATAGTCTCCAACTTCTGGGCAGTAATTCCTAGCTCATCGCTAATTGCTACTCCCACAGTTTTAGAACCTACATCTAAACCTAATAAACGCATTATTTATTCTTACCAAGATAACTCTTAACAAGTTCTTCAATAATCTCGTCACGTTCGTGCTTAAGAATCAAATTACGGGCATCGTTATGCCGTGGAATATAAGCAGGATCGCCAGAAAGTAAGTAACCTACAATCTGGTTAATAGGATTATAGCCCTTTTCTTCAAGCGCATTGTAAACATCTTGCAGAGTATCATAAACATTTTTTCCTTTGTTCTGATTAAAGTCAAAATGCATAGTCTTATCTAGCGAACTCATATTTATTCCTCCTGTCAACAATTTTACTTGAAAAAAAGCTTAAACACAATTAATTAATTCTTAGTTCTTAGAAATTTCGTCAATAACTGCCTTAATAGCATCATTCAAGCCTGCTGGATTCTTACCACCGGCTTGAGCCATGTTTGGACGGCCGCCACCGCCACCTCCAAAGATTGGGGCAGCGATCTTGATTAAGTTACCTGCTTTAAGGCCCTTGTCTAATGCCTTTTGGCCTAAGGCAATAATCATATTAGCCTTGCCAGCATTTTCAGCAGCTAAAACTAAAACATCAGACTTGTTGCCGCTCTTCCAGTTATCAGCAAGTTCACGCAAGTCATTCATCCCGTTAACATCTGCAGTAGCAGCAATGACAGTCAAGTCACCAGCTTGTTTAACGTCATTAAAGATTTGACCAGCCTTAGCAGCATTGATCTTCTTGTTCAAAGTTTCAACTTGCTTTTGAGCATCGTGCAAATCACTTTCAAGTGAATCAATCTTATCGACAATGTTATCTGGCTTGGTTGCCTTAACTTCTTCTTGAATATCATCAAGTAAGTCTGAACGGTTTGCCAAGTATTCATAAGCCTTCTTAGAAGTTACAGCTTCAATTCTACGCATACCAGCACCGACAGCTGATTCTGAAGTAATCTTGAAGATTCCAATTTGGTTAGTATTGTCCACGTGAGTACCACCACAGAATTCACTTGAGAAGTCACCCATTTGAACAACACGAACCTTATCACCGTACTTGCTATCAAAGAGGGCTAAAGCACCCATCTTTTCACCCTCTTCAGGGGTAGTGATAGTAGTCTTAACTTGAATAGCTTCCCAAATCTTTTGGTTAACCAATTCTTCAACGGTCTTAAGCTCACGCTTGGTCATTGGTTCCATTGCAGTAAAGTCAAATCTTAAGTAGTCAGGATCAACTAATGAACCAGCTTGGTGAGTGTGTTCACCTAAGACTTGACGAAGAGCAGCGTGAAGAAGGTGAGTTGCTGAGTGAGAGTGACGTAACCCTTCACGACGTTCCTTATCTAACTTCAATACGTATTCTTGACCCTTTTCAACTGGCAAAATAAGGTCAACAAAGTGTAAGTTTTGGTCGTTAGGTGCGTGTTGGACGTCAGTAACTTCAGCTACTAATTCGCCATTTTGGTTATAAATCTTACCATGATCAGCAACTTGACCACCACGTTCTGCGTAAAATGGAGTCTTGTCAAAGACTAAAGTAGCATGTTCGCCATCGGCCTTATCAACCAACTTATCATCAACAACAATGTCAACTAGCTTTGCATGTGGTTCTTCGTAAGTATCACGTTCAAAGACTGACTTATCCTTAATGTTCATTAAAGTTACATCTTGACGTCCCATTGATTGAAGGTCACCACGAGCTTTACGTGCACGCTCTTTTTGAGCAGCCATTTCTGCGTCAAAGCCCTTCTTGTCAACCTTAAGGCCAGCATCTTGTGCTGATTCAAAAGTCAATTCATATGGGAAGCCGTAAGTATCAAACATCTTGAAGGCATCTTTACCTGAAATGGTCTTATCCTTAGAATTCTTTGCCTTGTCGATTAAGTCGTCAAGCAAAGTCAAACCAGTATCAAGAGTTGATTGAAATCTTTCTTCTTCGTTTTGGATAACGTTTTCGATAAAGCCACGTTGGTCCATTACTTCTGGGTAGTGACTTTCCATAATCTTACCTACAACTGGAACAAGCTTGTAAAGGAAGGCACCCTTGATGCCCAAACGTTGACCGTTCAAGTCAGCACGACGGATCAAACGACGTAAAACGTAACCACGGCCTGAGTTTGATGGAAGAGCACCGTCAGCAATAGCAAAGCTTACGGCACGAACGTGATCGGCAATAATCTTAAATGCAGTAGTGTCTTCTTTGTTTTCACCGTACTTCTTACCTGGAGTCATTTCTTCAGTGGCGTGAATAATTGGCAAGAACAAGTCGGTTTCGAAGTTTGTTGGAGCATCTTGCAAAATTGAAAGAACACGTTCTAGTCCCATACCAGTATCGATGTTCTTATGTGGTTGATCGACATATTTGCCATTTGGCAAGTGGTTGTATTGTGAAAATACGATGTTCCAAATTTCAAGGTAACGTGCATTTTCACCACCAGGGAAGTTTTCTGGATCATCTTCAGCAACGTCGTTGTTTTCTTGACCACGATCGTAGAAAATTTCGGTATCAGGACCACATGGACCTTCACCAATATCCCAGAAGTTATCTTCCAACTTAACAATATGATCAGCTGGCATCCCTGCCTTTACCCAAACATTAAATGAGTCTTCATCTTTTGGATAAACAGTACAGTAAAGCTTTTCCTTTGGCAAGCCAAGCCAATCAGGACTAGTTAAGAATTCCCATGCCCAAGGAATAGCTTCATCTCTAAAGTAGTCACCAACTGAGAAGTTACCAAGCATTTCAAAGAAAGTTTGGTGACGTGCAGTCTTACCAACATTTTCAATATCGTTGGTTCTGATTGACTTTTGAGATGAAGTAATTCTGTGATTCTTTGGTACAACTGAGCCATCAAAGTACTTCTTCATGGTAGCAACACCTGAGTTAATCCAAAGAAGAGTTGGGTCATCTTGTGGGATTAATGATGCACTTGGCATAATCATGTGACCATGATCCTTGAAGAAGTCTAAAAACATTTGGCGAAACTCTGAACTATTTAGTTTCTTCATTAAAATAAATCTCCCTAAAAATAAATAAAAAACACTATTGCTTTCTTCAAGGACGCTCCACGCGCGGTACCACCTTGATTGCAACAGTGTTTGTTACCTCTTGATATTCTTAATTATGAAACTTAAAGGAGCATTTTTTGACTATTATTAAGCCATTCTCATCTAACTGGCTCTCTCTTTGAAATAATTGATCAAAAAACATATCTTAAGCTGAAATAATTGTACTACAAAATCCGCTTCTGTCAAAGCCCTTGTTCACGCTTGCGCTTTCTCAAACGTTTTGCCTTACGAACCTCATGACGCTGTTCCAACTTACGTTTTTGACGATTATCCTCTTGAATCGCACGCTTAATCTTCTTCTTGTAACCTGGCTTACGCTTTCTCTTCTCTTTTTTAACGTAACCCACCAGCTTGGTATCAAGCTTACGATTCTTGCTTTGACGATTTTCACGACTGCGATAGTGTTTACGTGGCACTAATTCACCATTTTTAATTTCAACGAAGTCAAAATGAACACCCATCTTTTCCAATTCTTCAATTCGGTTCATTTCTTCTTCACGAATTAAAGTTATCGCATGACCAGATAAGCCATTACGCCCCGTCCGGCCAATCCGGTGAATCACGAACTCAATATCACGTGGTATTTCATAATTGACAACCAGACTAACACCATCAATATCTAAGCCACGAGCAGCTAGGTCACTAGCTACCACATATTGATACTGTCCTTGCTCAACCTGACGCAGAGTACGCTTTCTTTCACGTTCAGTTACCCCACCGTGAATTTTAGCTACCTTCAAACCCTGATCTTGCAAATAATTAGTCAACTCATCGACCTTTTGCTTAGTGTTAGCAAAAACCAACGCCAAATATGGTTGTCCCATAGTTAACAATTTGTACAAGACATTCTTGCGATCCTTTGAGCCAATATCAAGCAAATCGTTTTTAATCGTTGGCGCAATAACACTAGGATTATCAATAACGATCTCATCAGGATGAGCCATATATTTGCGTAAAAAGTTAGACAATTTAACTGGAATAGTTGCTGAAAAGGCAGCAATTTGGACATCCTTCGGCAATTTAGCAGCAACTTGATCAATGTCGTTCAAAAAGCCCATGTCCAAGGTCATGTCAGCTTCGTCGATAACAAAAGTTTTTACTTGATCAACTGCAAAAACCTTCTTTTGAACAAAGTCTAACAAACGTCCTGGAGTTGCAATCACCAATTGTGGAGTATTATTTTGATACTTTTCTAATTGACGTTCACGATCAGTTCCGCCCGCAAGATGTGCAATTGAAAAATGCATCCCTGCCGCATCACGGAGCTGCCGTGCTACTTGATAAAGCTGATCGGCTAATTCACGACTAGGCAAAGTAACGATTGCTTGAACATAGCGTTTATCTTCTTCAATTTCATTAAAAATTGGTACTAAATAAGCATGCGTTTTTCCTGAACCAGTTGCTGCTTGCACTACTACACTCAAGTCAGACAACATAGCAGGAATAACTTTCTCCTGCACCTTAGTTGGCTTTTCAAAATGGATCTTCTTTAAACCAGCCTGAATAGCTGGTTTAATTCTTGAATCTATAAAAATATTATTCATGATCTTCTTTAAACTTCTTAGTTACTTCAACGACTTCCGCAAATACCTGCTTTACTTCGTCCATATCCTTAGCGTTAGCACCACTAGCTAATGCATGACCACCACCATCATGCTTAGCAGCTAATTCATTGATTACAGGGCCCTTTGAACGGTAATGTACGCGGAAAGTACCATCTGGTTTTTCAACAAAAACATTCCAAGCAAGCACATCTTTAATACGTCCTGGAGTAGATACAGCAACATTTGCTTGATCATCAGTCAAACCTAACTTCTTCAAGTCTGACTGCATCAAAATTGTATAAGCTGCACCAACGGGATCAATTTCCATCTTGTCCATTGCCAAGGCTTGCAATTTTGCCTCATCAAAAGTTACATCAGCAATATTACGAGCGATTTCAGTAATGTTAATTCCAGTAGAAGCTAATTGAGCAGCCACCTTAAAAGTATGCTCTGAAGTTTCTGGATACATGAAACGACCGGTATCGCCTACAATTCCAGCATAAAGTGGGTAAGCAACTTCCTTGGTAATCTTAAAGCCCTCTTCATTCAAGAAGTCTACAATGATTTGGCATGCTGCTGGAGCATCTGGATCTACGTAACTCATATCAGCATATGGATCAACATCTGGGTGGTGGTCAATCTTAATTAAAAAGTCACCCTTATCATACAACTTATTAGAAATTCTTGGTGTATTAGCGGTATCAGTAGTAATTACCAAAGCACCTTCGTAATCAGTTGCCTTGACTTGATCCATGTGGTTAATCCAAGCTAAGTCGCCTTCATCGTTTTCCCCAGCACAAAGAATGCGCTTGTCCGGGAATTTTTCCATTAATGCTCTAGCTAAACCAGCTTGTGAACCAATTGCGTCTGGATCAGGACTAGTGTGGCGGTGCAAGATAATTGTAGGATATTGCAAGATTTTTTCATAAATGTCATCAAAACTACTCATTTTTAATCTCCTCATCTTGTAAAAATATCTGTATCTAGTTTACCAGAAAAATAGCTTTATTTATTAGTCGAACAAACTGATTGATTGATATTTTTTCTTTTCAAAGTCAGTTACAGTGACTCCCAATAAACGAATTCCATCATCTAAAAAGGAACTTGTTGCTTCGAACAAGTCACGAGCCACATCATAAAAATCTAAGTGACTATCAGAAGGTGTTTTCAACTTTTTTCTCTTGGTTACCGTATCAAAATTATTATTTCTTACTTTAATAACAACAGTACCTGCCTTAAAATTGCGTTTTTTTAATGCTGCTTCCAAATGATTGCAATAGTTACGAATATTGGTTAGGGCTTCATCCTCAGTATAAATTGCAGGCTCGTAAGTCCGCTCCATGCCAATTGATTTTCGATTAGCCTCTGAGTCTGTAACAACAGGTCTTAAATCTATTCCACGTGCATGTTGGGCTAAAATATACCCCATTTTCTTAAATTTTTTAATTAAGGTTAAAACCTCAACTTTTTGTAAATCTGCCCCAGTATAAACACCCATCTGATGCAGCTCTTCTTGCGTCTTCGGTCCAATACCAGGAAACTTCTCAATCTTTTGCATTGCTAAAAAGTTCTGCACTTCACTAGGCAAAATTACGGTTCGACCAAACGGTTTGGCGTATTCTGATCCCATTTTAGCTAAAAACTTATTATAGGAAACGCCAAAAGACGAGTTTAAGCCTACTTCTTGCCGAATCCTTTTCTGTAAATCTAAAGCAATTTGAACTGCAGACTCCTGCTCTATCTTTGGATGTGTCACGTCTAGATAAGCTTCATCTAAAGCCACTGATTCAACCTGATCTGTCACATCATGCATAAAAGAATGGATTTTAGCTGACACTGCACGATATTTATCAAATCGTGGTCTAGTAAAAACTATTAGCTCCTTGGGAACCAAACGTACTGCTTGAATTGCGGCCATAGCTGAATGAACGCCATACTTACGAGCTACATAATTGCAAGTAGCCACTACTCCATGTCCACCATTTTGTCGTGGATCTTGCCCAACAATCAATGCCTTATTTTTCCATTCGGGATGCTCCTGCATTTCAACCGAAGCGTAAAAAGCATCCATGTCCAGATGAATAATCCGACGATGGATGTCATTTTGTGGTAATAAATTTTCTTTATTCATAAATCCAATGTTCAGTTGGTGACTCAAAGATTGTATTAGCTTCCTTTGGCCCCATTCTGTATGGCAAATATTGTGCAATGGCTGGATTGCCTGCTTCATTTTCCTTCTGCCAAGCATCTTCAACTGCATCGATAAATTCCCAATAACGCTTCAATTCGCTCCAGTGCGTAAAGTTAGTTGAATCATTGACAAAAACATCATGAAGCAATCTTTCATAACCATCAGGTACCTTAGCCATTTCGGCTTTTGAAAATTCATAAGTTAAGTTTTCACGGCGAATTCTTGGTTGGTCAATTCGTTTGCCATTAATAGTAACGTAAATTTCACTAGTTGGGTCAATCACGATCGTAATATTGTTAGAATGAGCTTGCCCATATGGATTATTAATATGCTTTAAAACAATGTCAATCCGGTTCTTCTTTTCTTTGAATTCCTTACCCGTTCTAAAGTAAATTGGTACGCCAGCAATTGGTCCCTCATTAAACTTAACTTTACCTGCAACGAAGGTTTCAGTAGTTGACTCTGGATCAACATTTGGCTCTTGCTTATAAGCAAAAGTAGTATCACTACCCAAATATTGACCACGAACAAAGTATTTCTTGACATCATCTGGCGTAGGAATAATTAAACTCTTAAGCAAATCTTGCTTGGCTTGGTGAACACTAGCAGAAGAAAGATCCTTAGGTTCTGGCATTGCTAGCAGAGTAATAATTTGAAAAATATGGTTTTGTACCATATCACGCAAAGCACCTGAAGTATCATAGTAACCTCCACGTGCTTCCACGCCAAGACGTTCTGCCAAGGTAACTTGGATATTCTTAATATACTTGCTGCACCAAATATTTTGAACCATTGGGTTAGTAAAACGCATTGGCATGATATTTTGAACCATTTCTTTACCTAAATAGTGGTCAATTCTAAAAATATCATTTTCATCAAATGAAGCCGTGATTTGCTTATTTAATTCCTCTGCTGAAGCCAAATCATGACCAAATGGCTTTTCAACTACAATTCGATTAAAGCCACTACCAGTCAAGTCTTGGTCATTAATATGCGTTGCTATTGTGCCAAAGAATCTTGGTGCCATAGCCATGTAGAAGAGACGATTGCCTTGTGCACTATAACGATCATCGAGCTCTTGTGCCAAGTTTTTCAAAATCTCATAGTGTTCCACATTAGTTACATCATGTGATTGATAATAAAAATGACTTGCAAAAGCTTTCAACTCATTTTCATCAACAGTATCGTGCGTTTCATGAATAGCATCACTAACCTGCTCACGCAAATACTCATGTGACCAAGGACGACGAGCAGTTCCAATTACTGCAAAGTTATCGTGAATTAAGCCTTGTTCATACAAATTAAACAAAGCTGGATAAAGCTTGCGGTGAGCCAAATCACCACTACCACCAAAAATAATCATTACAACGGGAATATTCTTCATTTCAGATCCCTTTCTTTGAACTAAAATTGTCACTTCTATTTTACAACAAGGATTTTTTTAGCAAAACAAAAAGCGCCTAAAATGACGCTCTTAAGTAATATGATTACTTATCCTCTTTTTTAGTTTCGTCTGCTTTTTCTTCCGGCTTTTCTGCTGGAGCTTCAGCCTTAGTTTCAGCTGCAAGAGTTGCTGGTGCAGCAACTGGAATCACACGACGGACAGCCATTCTTTCAAAAGTTAAGTAAATGCCATCTGCATCAACCACGATAGTCTTATCACTGTTGATCTTGTCAACCTTACCATGCAAACCATCAACTAAGATGACTTCGTCACCCTTCTTCAATTTGTCCATCATTTGCATTCTTTGTTGTTGTTGCTTCTTTTGAGGACGAATCATACCAAAGTAAGTGAAAGCGATCAAAATAATAAATAAACCGATCATCATCCAGTTGCTACTTGCTGCAGCACCGGCATTTGCTAAAAATAAAATGTTCAAAATTTCCACCTCATTAAAATTATTTTCTAGATATTATAACCATTATACAGAAAATGGGACTATTTATCACCTGGAATTGGTAATCCTAACTGTAAATATGCTTTATCCGTCACCATTCTGCCACGCGGCGTGAGTAAAATAAAACCATGCTGCAACAAATATGGCTCATATAGTGACTCAATCGTTTCCATATCTTCACCAACATTAGCTGCCAAAGTCCGAATACCAACAGGACCACCATTATATCCTTCGATCATCGTTCTCAATAATCTGCGGTCTGTCTGATCAAGTCCCTCATCGTCAACCTGCAATTGTTTTAACGCGCCTTCAGTAGTCTCGAGCGAAATTGTTTTTTCTCCCTTAACTTCCGCAAAATCACGCACCCGCTTAAGTAAGCGATTGGCAACACGAGGTGTACCACGCGAGCGTCGTGCCAATTCATGGGCCGCCTCAGGCGCAATTGAAGTGTGAAAAACATCACTTGAACGCAAAACAATTTGTTCTAGCTCATCGATAGTGTAATACTGCATGTGCTCTACGATGCCAAAGCGATCACGCAAAGGTGCTGACAATTGCCCAGCTAAAGTCGTTGCCCCAATTAGAGTAAATGGTGGCAGCGGCACGTGAACTGCATGAGTAGTCTGCCCCTCGCCAATCACAATATCGATATAGTAGTCTTCCATTGCAGAGTAGAGTACTTCTTCTACTGGTTTAGCTAAACGGTGAATTTCATCAATGAACAAAACATCCCCAGGATCTAAGTCGGACAAAAGTGCCACCAAGTCGCCTGACTTTTCAATGGCCGGACCACTTGTACTCTTTAAATGAACTCCCAATTCATTAGCAATTACGAAAGCCAAAGTTGTCTTTCCTAACCCCGGTGGTCCATAAAGCAAAACGTGATCTAATGCTTCATCACGTTGGCGCGCCGCCTTAATATAAATGCTCATTTCTTTTTTGACCCGCTTTTGACCTAAGTACTGGTCGAGCGTTTGCGGCCGCAAAGAAAGTTCCATTTGTTGTTCTTCAGGATTCTCAATATCACCTGAAGTTACTTGATCTTCTGCCACCAGTTTCACTTCCTTAAAAAATAATCATCTGTTCTATTATACCAAGATCTACTTTTTAAGCAGTAATGCTAAGCCCTTTTTAATATATTGATCTGCAGTATTTGCAGCAACTTTCTCCAGTTTAGGCGTGATCCGATCCACTTCTTTTTGGGTATAACCCAAAGCAATTAAAGCAAGCAGTGCATCATTTAATGCTGGCGGCACATCCTCACCATTGTCTGGACGATCAAGCCGAGCAACATAATCACCTAATTTACCCTTTAAATCAAGCACAATTTGTGAAGCCGTCTTTTTACCCACACCTGGAAAACGAGTTAGGTACTTAACTTCACCTTGTTCAATCGCTTCCGCCAAAGAATTACTATCCTCAGCTGCCATGATTGCCATTGCACTCTTAGGACCAATCCCGCTAACACTAAGTAGTTTTAAGAACAAGCCCTTATCATCTTGACTTTGAAAACCATATAAAGTAATGCCAGTATCACGCACCACTTGCTCAATAAAGACCTTAGCTTTTTGGCCTTGAGTATAGGCAAAAGGTGTAGGACTATAGACCTTGTAGCCAACGCCCCCGACATCAACTACAACATAGCTTGGTGTAACCACAGTAATCACACCTTCAAAATATTCGTACATTATTCATCCTTCTTAAACATTTTTCTCAATTCATTTTGGCTCATTTTAACCAAAATTATCCGTCCATCTGCATCATGATATGGATCAGTACACTTGCGTAAATCAAGTAAAATTTGCTCAGCTTCAGCTGCAGATAATTTAATCTTGCCAGTAATTTCTCGCTTAGCTTGCATTGCTGCTATCCGGCTAAACAGGTTCTTTGCCTTTCCTTTATCCACATTCAAATAACCATCTAAAATCTTCCGAATTGAATCTTCGACATTATCGTGAATCCAAGTTGGATACAAACGAACAATAAAACTATTTTGTCCAAAATCTTCCAAATAGATTCCAACCTGCTTAATCTGTTCTACTTGATCCTTAATTTGCATAAAATCAAGATTACCAAATTCTAAAATAATTGGTGTTAACAAACCTTGTTGTACTACTTTTTTGGCAGTTATCATGTGAAAAATTTGCTCAAATTTTAACCTTCGTCTAGCAGCAACCTGATCAATTAAAAATAGGTCGCCATTATGTTGGGCAAGTAAATAAGTATCGGTCTGTCCAACATAAACCAAGCGAGGCAGATTATTAGCTAAAGTTTCATCCCCACTTGAAATGACTTCCTGATTAGTCCTAGTTGTAGGAAATGGCGTTAGTGCTTGCTGCAGAGCAACATTTTGTTTCCAGGTCTTAGTAACGATATATTGATCATCTTCACGTGGCTGATTAAGATCAACATATTTCTTTTCACTATCCTGCTTTACCGCCTCATTTTGAATATTATCTTCTGAATCATCAGATTCAATCGTTAAAAATTTTGGCTTTTCTTGTTCGCAAATTTCCGGTTCTTTTTTACGAGCTGTATTTACAACATCTTGATTTAAGTTAAAACTAAGCTGATCAACTAGCGTATCACGTTTATTTTCCAAATTAGCAAAAGCGCTAATTTGTTCAACTTTTTCCACAAGTGTATTACTAATTGCACTGGTGATTAAACGACCCAGTTCTTTTTCCTTGGATAAACGAACTTCCTGCTTAGTGGGATGCACGTTAACGTCCACTAACAAAGGATCTACTTTAATTGCTAACACAATAATCGGATAATGCCGCGCTGCTAATTTTGAGCCATAGCCATCCAGAATCGCAGTATTTAATTGAAAATTTTTAATATAGCGGCCGTTTAAGAGAATCGAAATAAAATTGCGTGTAGAACGTGTTAATTCCGGTTTAGACATCAGACCTGTAATCTTAAAATCGCTGTCTTTTGCCTCAAATTTTTCCATTTTTTCTGCGATATGACGACCATACACGTTAGCAACTGTTTGCTTTAAATTATTATTTCCTGGCGTTCTTAATAAAATTTTGCCAGTATTTGACAAAGTGAAAGACACATGTGGATAACCTAACGCAAGTCGATTAATAATATCCACAATCTTCATAATTTCAGTTCTTGGACTACGCAAATACTTTAATCTGGCTGGCGTGTTAAAGAACAAATCCTTGACTGTAATTTTTGTTCCCTTACGAGCCGCTGCATCTTCTTGGCCTTTTTTATTGCCTCCACTATAGTTAGCTCGAATACCAATTGCGTTTTCAGTTGCAGTCAGAATTTCCACATGGCTAACAGCAGAAATCGAAGCTAATGCTTCTCCGCGGAAGCCTAAAGTGGAAACTTTAAATAAATCGTGTTCATTGGCAATCTTGCTTGTCGCATGTCGGGTAAAGGCTAGATCAACTTGATCACGTGCAATCCCCGTCCCATTGTCTTGAACTACAATCTGTTTCAAACCAGCATCTACAAAATCAACGCGAATTCGAGTAGCACCAGCATCTAACGAGTTTTCTACTAATTCCTTAACTACGCTAGCTGGGCGCTCAATTACTTCTCCGGCTGCAATCTGATTAGTTAAAGTTTCCGATAACTCATGAATTTTGCTCATTAATCGTCATCCTTTAAATCTTTTTGCCAATCAGCTACCATTTGCATAACCTGCAACGGTGTCTTATCTGCTAAATAAAGATTAGAAATATCATCAAGTATATCTTGTTGTGCATCAGTTATTGCGGGCTTGTCATTTTGTGTTTCAGTTTCTTCAACACTGTTTTCCACAGGCTCTGCAAATAAATCTAATTGCTGCGAAACTGGTGCTAGTTCACTGCCTTGTGCTTCAAGCCGCTTTAATAATTTAGTTGCCTCTCGCAAAACGTTGCGCGGCAAACCTGCTAATTGAGCTACATGAATTCCGTAACTTTGATCAGCAGGTCCAGGTAGGATTTTATGCAAGAAGATTAACTTGCCATTTTCTTCGGTAGCACCAACGTGAATATTTTTCAGATGATCCAGAGTCTCATCCATCACTGTCAATTCATGATAGTGCGTAGCAAATAATGCCTTAGCACCAACTTTGTCGTGTAAGTACTTAACAATTGCACCAGCTAAAGCCATTCCATCGTAAGTAGCCGTACCACGACCAATTTCGTCAAAGAGAACCAAACTGCGCTTAGTAGCATACTGCAAGGCTTCATTAGCTTCACTCATCTCTACCATAAAGGTACTTTG
Source organism: uncultured Lactobacillus sp. (assembly GCA_930989465.1). Classification (GTDB taxonomy): domain Bacteria; phylum Bacillota; class Bacilli; order Lactobacillales; family Lactobacillaceae; genus Lactobacillus. The sequence goes on from CAKNLX010000012.1 coordinate 21,371, forward strand.
ACCTGAAATTAAGTCATCAGCTGCTCCGATTCTTGTAAAAATTTGATCAAAAATTGGCAAATCAGCACTATCAGCTGGCACAAAGGAACCTACTTGAGCCATGATCGCAATCAAAGCCATTTGTCTCATATAGGTACTCTTACCAGACATGTTAGGACCTGTAATTAAATAAATGTTGGTTCCTTCATCCATTTTGACATCGTTAGGAATATATGAACCAGCCGTCATTACTTTTTCCACAACTGGATGACGGCCGTTAGTCACATTAATATCTTGATTATCTGCGTGAAAAGTTGGCCGGCAATAATTATTTTGTTCAGCTACTGTCGCAAAACCACAATAAACATCCAGCGCTGCTAGTTGCCCACCTAATTTTTGTAAAGCAGGGATATACTTCTTAACGTCCTCACGCAGCTTAACAAATAAATCATATTCCAAGTCAGTTGACCGTGTCTGTGCCTCAAGAATTAGATTCTCATGTTCCTTGAGTTCCGGTGTGATATAACGCTCAGCGTTAGTCAAAGTTTGTTTACGCGTATAACGATCAAGTGGCACCTTAGACTTGTTACCGTTAGAAACCTGAATATAATAGCCAAAGACCTTGTTATAACCGACCTTTAAGTTATCAATACCTGTCTTTTGCCGCTCATCTGCTTCCATCTCAGCCAACCATTTTTTTCCATTGTTCATGGCATCCCGATAGCGATCAAGCTGCGGATCAACCCCACCTTGAATCAGGCCACCTTCAGTAGTCAACACAGGTGGATCCTTCACGATAGTGGAAGTAATCATTTCGGCAACGCCCTTTAATGGATCAATTTTTTTAGCAAAATCGACCAAGATATCTGAATCTGATTGCTCTAAAGCATCTAAAATAACTGGAACGGCCTGCAAAGAACGTGATAATTGTAGTAATTCGCGCGCATTAACGTTACCAAAAGCAATTCGACCAGTTAAACGTTCCAAGTCGTAAACACCCTTTAAGGCATCAACTGCATTTTCTCGTGTAAAGTAGCCATCAAGCAAGGCCTGCACCATTTCTTCACGATGGTTAATTTCATCCATGTTTAATAATGGACGAGCTAGCCACTGCTTAAGCAAGCGTCCACCCATGGCAGTGTGTGTTTTATCCAAAACCCAGAAAAGTGAACCCATTTTTTTGCCAGTTTTGGCAGAAGCAACCAATTCCAAATTATTCTGCACAGTATGTGACATCTGCAAATATTGATTTACTTCATAGCTTTTGGCAATCTGCAAGTGCGCTAAACTTCTCTTTTGAGTTGAAAGCAAATAGCCAACTAACTGACGGGTAGCCTCTTTTTCAGCCCCATTAGTCAAATTCTGTTCAACATAAGAAATTTCAGCATGTTCACCTTCAATTGGAGTAGGACGAGAAATCGTAATGTTGGCCTTGTGCATAAAGTCTTTGTTTTGTTCAGATAATGACCCGTTATACACAACTTCACGAGTACGAAGTGACAAGAGCTCATTGGAAACAGCATCGAAACTCTTTAAATGAGTAGCATAAATTTCACCAGTGGATAAATCACTGTAGGCTAAACCAAAGCCACTCTTAGTGGTAATTACTGATGTTAAGTAATTTGAATCTTTAGCATCATTTGGGCCTTCATTCATCATGGTTCCCGGCGTCACTAATTGAATAATTCCCCGTTTAACCATGCCTTTGGCCTTTTTAGGATCCTCAAGTTGTTCACAAAGTGCTACTTTATAACCCTTTTCAACTAAAGTATTTACATAAGTATCCACAGCCATATGAGGCACACCTGCCATTGGAATTGGATTCTTAGTTCTATTTGATCGGTGCGTTAAAGTCAATTCAAGAATCTGTGCACCTTTAACTGCGTCATCTTCAAACAGTTCGTAAAAGTCTCCGACGCGATAAAAAAGAAAGGCATCAGGATATTGTTTTTTAATTTCGTAATATTGCTCCATCATTGGAGTTGTTTTTTCCGTCATTTATGTCTCTTTCCTATTTCGTATTTTAGATAGAGTTACGTACAATATTATACGCTACAAAAAGAAAAACTTCGAAGCTGAACTGATTGTTTAACTTCGAAGTCATTTTAATTATATTTGTTTTTGAACTAGAGTGAGAGTTTGTGCATAAGTTTAGTGCTAAAGCACTGTAAATGAACTTGATTACTTCGTAATCAAGAATTATATATCTAAATGCTAAAGCATTAAGATATATAATTACATACCCATTCCTGGTGCACCAGCTTGTGGAGCTGGGTTAGCTGGCTTTTCTTCAGGAATTTCTGCAACAACAGCTTCAGTAGTAAGCAGAAGAGCGGCAATTGAAGCAGCATTTTGCAAAGCGGTTCTGGTTACCTTGGTTGGATCAATGATACCAGCATCTACCATGTTTTCCCAAGTATCAGTAGCAGCATTGTAGCCAATTTCGTTTTCTTGCTTGAGTAAGTGGTTCAAAACAACTTCACCATTCTTACCTGCGTTTTCAGCAATTTGACGAACTGGTGCTGACAAAGCTCTTAATACGATTTGGATACCAGTATTTTCATCTGCAGTATCAGCCTTAAGATCATTGATAGCCTTCTCAACGTCTACTAAAGCAGTACCACCACCAGCAACGTAACCTTCGTCAACAGCGGCACGAGTTGAGTTCAAAGCGTCTTCAATTCTGTAACGACGTTCCTTCAATTCGGTTTCAGTAGCAGCACCTACGTGGATAACAGCTACACCACCAGTTAACTTAGCAAGACGTTCTTGAAGCTTCTTCTTGTCAAAGTCTGAAGTTGATTCTTCAATTTGCTTTCTGATTGAATCTTCACGTTCTTGAATAGCATCCTTTGAACCAGCACCGTCAACAATAGTAGTTGAGTCCTTGGTTACAGTTACACGACGAGCTTGACCTAATTGATCAATCTTAGTGTCCTTTAATTCAAGACCTAAGTCATCAGTAATCACAGTACCACCAGTCAAAGCAGCAATATCTTGTAACTGAGCCTTACGACGGTCACCAAAGCCAGGAGCCTTAACAGCTACAACGTTGAAGGTACCACGAATCTTGTTCAATACAAGTGTTGGAAGAGCTTCACCAGTAACGTCATCAGCAATGATCAATAATGACTTACCTTGTTGAACAATTTCTTGAAGAAGTGGCAAGATATCTTGAATGTTTGAGATCTTCTTGTCAGTGATCAAAATGTAAGGATTATCAAGATCTGCTTCCATCTTATCGTTGTCAGTTACCATGTATTGTGATAAGTAACCACGATCAAATTGCATACCTTCAACTACTGAAAGTTCAGTGTTGATACCACGTGAATCTTCAATAGTGATAACGCCATCGTGACCAACCTTTTCCATAGCGTCAGCGATTAAGTTACCAACTTCCTTTGAAGATGATGAAACTGCAGCTACGTTAGCAATTTGGTCTCTTGATTCAACCTTGTGGCTAATCTTGTGCAATTCATTAACAGCAGCTTCAGTAGCTTTTTCAATACCACGACGAATGCCAACTGGGTTAGCACCAGCAGTTACGTTCTTCATACCTTCATTAGTAATTGCTTGAGTCAAAACAGTTGCGGTAGTAGTACCGTCACCAGCAATATCATTAGTCTTTTGAGCAGCTTCAGCAACAAGTTTAGCACCCATGTTTTCGTAGTGGTCCTTTAACTCGATGGACTTTGCAATGGTAACACCATCGTTAGTGATGTCAGGGTTGCCGTAACTTTGTTCCAAAACAACGTTTCTACCCTTAGGACCAATAGTAGTCTTAACAGTATCAGCTAACTTATTAACACCCTTTAAAAGAGAACGTCTTGCATTTTCTGAGAATTTAATATCTTTTGCCATAGATTATCTATGCTCCTTAATTTACTTAATTATCGTTGGAAATTTTAACTAAATTACTTAGCAATAGCTAAAATGTCTTTTTCGTGAAGGACTAAGTACTTTTCACCTTCGTATTCAACGTCAGTGCCTGAGTATTTATCGTAAAGAACTACGTCACCCTTCTTAACAGCCATTGGAATCTTTTCACCGTTTGATGCGTAAGCACCTTCACCAACAGCTACAACTTCACCTTCAGTTGGCTTCTTCTTAGCATTTGATGCTAAAACGATGCCACCAACAGTTTCTTCTTCTTCTTTCTTAACTTTAACGATCACGCGATCACCAATTGGTTGTAACACGTTTAGTCCCCCTTATGTTTAATTTTCTTCATTATATTTTTTATTACTTTATTAATCATTAGCACTCTTATTTGTTAAGTGCTAACTTACAAATATGATAATAAACTGTTTTGTGAAAAAAAGCAAGAAAAAATTAGCACTTTTTTCAATTGAGTGCTAATTTTGATTTTTCTTAACTTTTTTAACTAATTACAGTAATCAAACCATCAATAATGCCGTAAGTTAATCCCATTACATAGTACTTCTTATAAGCATCCCAGAAATCATGGCATTCTTTCTTATCTTTACCATCAATAAAAAAATATTTACCACTTTTTCTGCTGCTAAAAGTCTTAACCAAAGCATAGAAAACAGCAACTAGCGCCATAATAATGAATAGAATGATTGGGAAGAAGTAGCCAATAATATTTTGTAAGTTATATGCTACACCTGCTGCAATTACCACTAATAGATAAATTACAGCAACTAGTGGATTGCAGATCAAACGTGGCATTTTTACTTTAACCGACAATAACAGCGATAAAAGTAGCGGCAAGCTTAAGATAATTATTAAAACTAACACATAAATATTATTGATCTCTTTTAATTGAGACGCAAAAGTATGATCAAGCTTACCCCAGAAAATACTTAGAATACCTACTACCCAATAGACAGCCGTCATAATCCAGACATGTTTAAGCGTGCTGTTCTTTTTCATTCTTATTATCCTTTATTGATTAGCAAAATTATAGCATAGAGCATACTATTTAACGGGGCGAGCATAAGTGATTCGACCTTTGGCCAGCTTATCGCTCAGTGAGCTACCTAAACTAGAGCGGTGCACATCATCTACACCTAAGTTGCCGCCCTCTTCAATAATTTGCGTGTCCCAACCATCATATTTGCCATCAACAATTGCTGCATGTCCGTTTTGACCAACACCATTGCCAGTATTAACAATCACAATATCACCTGGGCGAATATTCTTGGCAGAAATTTTCTTCAAATAGCCATGAGTACTTTTAGCATCTCGTTCCATTGGCAGAGTAAAAAATGGAGCATTTCCTACACGATATCCTGCTCTCTTCATTACGATCCACACAAATCCTGAACAATCAGTTGAACCGTTTTTATTAGGATGACGCCAACTGCCAAAATTAGTTCGGTATGCACCTGTTCCATAAGTGAAATAGCCTAATAATTTACGAGCATTCTTAATCACTCTATTATGATATCCTGAATCATCGAACATCGCTGGAGATGGATCCTCATTAATATTGTCATACCAAGCTATGTCAAAATTCACATCATCAGAGCTTAATTCTGTTGACTGATCTGAATCATCATTCACATCATCTTGTGCCTGATATGCCTCAAGCTTTGCTTTTTCTTGAGCATAATTTAAAACATTATTTTGTTTAATGTATGCGTTAGGACCGATCTTATAATAAGCAGTACCATTAATCGTCTTAGTTCCTTGCACATTAATGAACTTGCCTTCATATAGTTGTGATTCAATTACTGGAACATTACCGGTTTGTATCTGACCACGTGTCTTAAAACTGGTCCTCTTACCATTACTCTTATACACATTAGAAGTAGTTTTAACTACATAATCTGTCTTAGGATTAGGCACTGTTATCGCTGCCTTTATTTTAGAGCTAGTTAGATTAATGCTAAAGACAGTTAATCCAGTTACTAATACTCCAATAACTCCACTTTTTAACTTCATAAAACATACCCTCACTTTGTTTTTCTTTATAGAGAACATTTTACTCAAACTTAAAATTGAAGTGCAACACTTAGTACTAAAAAACGCCAAGAAACAATCTTTCTTAGCGTCTTTTATTCTAATTGTTTTAATTTTTTCTAGAGGAGTAGAAGAAACTAATTGTGTGCAGTAACAGCAATCAACTTGTCGCCGTGCTTGTCACCCGCATCAGTAATTCTTGAAACATTTGCATAGTTGGCAGTATTAGTAATTACTACCATGACAGTAGTATCATAGCCTGCCTTCTTCACAGCATCTAAGTCAACTGTGCCGAGCTTATCGCCCTTGTTAACTCTTTGACCTTGCTTAACGAAACTTTCGAAGTGCTCGCCCTTAAGGTTTACAGTATCAAGACCAATGTGAATCAATACTTCTGCACCATCGTCTGACTTAATGCCATAAGCATGCTTAGTTTCATAAGCAATAGTCACAGTACCAGTAACTGGTGAATAGATCGTACCATCACTTGGAATAACGGCTGCACCATCACCCATTAACTTAGCAGAGAATACTTGATCATTAACTTTAGTTAAACTCTCAGGAGTACCATCAACTGGTGAAGCAATAACTTCATCCTTTAATGCCATTTGTTCCTTACCAAGCTTTTCAGCCTTTTGAGTTTCTTCAGCATAATCAGTTGCGTCGTTTACTGGAACATCTTGTTCAGCAACTTCTTCCTTCAAATGACCCTTACCATAAACATAAGTAAGGATGAAGGCAACAGCAAAACTAATTAATACGGAAACAACCCACATTGGAATAGTCTTAGGATAAATTGAAAGGAAGCCTAAGAAACCAGCTGAACCAAGAGCGGCTGCAGTAACATGCATCAAGCCCGCAAAAGCAGCAGCTACACCTGAACCAATTAAGGCACAGAAGAATGGGAATTTATACTTCAAGTTAACACCGAAAAGTGCTGGTTCAGTAATACCAAGAAGTGCTGAAACACCTGATGAACTAGCCAAGCCCTTCATCTTCTTGTTCTTAGTTAAGAAGTAAACAGCGAAAGTTGCGGCACCTTGAGCTACGTTAGCCATACATGCGGTAACAAAGATAAAGTCACCAGAGCTGGCTGGATTCTTAGCAAAGGCTGCTAAAAGCTGAGTTTCAACCGCTGGAAAACTTTGATGAAGCCCAGTAGTAACAATAGCTGAATAGGTAAGACCAAAGACACCCATCCCAAAGGCACCAGTAGTGTCATATAGCCAAACGATAGCATTGGTAATACCATCTGATACGCCTTTGAAGACTGGCCCAATAATTGTAAAAGTCAAAAAGCCAGTAATCATAATTGAAAGAAGTGGCGTAAAGGTAAAGTCAACAGCTGATGGCAAGTGCTTGTGGAAGTACTTTTCCAAAATTGACAATACCCAAACAGCTACTAAAACTGGAATAACCTGGTATTGATAGTTAGTTTGCGCAACATGCAAGCCAAAAATGTCCCAGAAGTGATTTGCACCAAGGAGTCCAGGTGTCGTCATAATCATTCCGATTGTAGCACCCAAGAATTGGTTAGCACCGAACCGTTTAGCTGCCGACATTCCGACTAGAATTGGCATAAAAATAAACGGAGCTGCTGACATAACTTGAATCATACTTGAAATACCAGCAACATTCGGTACCATCTGAACAACTGACTTTGGTCCAAACAGACCTGGTGAAGTCAAGAAGTTGTTCAAAGCCATCAACAAACCACCAGCAACTAAGGCTGGAATGATTGGAACAAAGATGTCAGACAAAAGTTTAATGAAATCCATTACTGGATTCTTCTTTTTACCTTCAGCTGCAACCTTCTTTAAGTCATCGGTTGATAATTCTTTCAAGCCAGTGATCTTAATGAATTCATCATAAACATCATTAACATCTCCTGGCCCAATAATTACTTGATATTGACCATTGGTTTTAAAAGTACCCTTAACATCTGGATCATTATCCAATGCTTTTTGGTCGACTTTTGAATCATCTTTTAATACTAAACGCAGACGAGTAGCACAGTGGGCACCGGCAATAATATTGTCACGGCCGACGTCTTTAATTACTCGTTCAGCCACTTTTCTGTGGTCCATATTGATTCCTCCTATGTAAACGTTTTATTCTCAATTCACTAATTATGATAACGCATTCAAAAAATATGTCAATCGTTTGACATAAAATTCTTTATTTCTTTTATTTACTTATGAATTAATAAGTATTTTTCTTTCTGTTAAACGTTTGACATATTTTTCAGACTAACTTAAAATACATGTAAAAAGACAACGCTTTCATGGAGGCATATTTATGGAATGGACAAGAGAAAAACGTTACTTACCTTATAAAGATTGGGACGCTGATACATTAATGCATTTGCAAGCACAAGCCGCAAACTCACCTTACCAAATGCGCTATCATTTGCATCCTATTTCTGGCTTAATTAATGACCCTAATGGATTTTCCTACTTTGATGGTGCTTACCACCTCTTCTATCAATCATATCCATTCGGCGCAGTTCACGGTCTAAAGTCATGGTGGCACTTCAAATCAACTGACATGGTTCACTGGGAAAACTTAGGCTTAGGTATTGAACCAGACACAATGGCTGATTCACATGGAGCTTATTCTGGCTCTGCTCGCGAAATCGATGGTAAGCTTTTCATAATGTATACCGGTAACCACCGCGATGAAAATTGGGTACGTACTCCTTATCAAATCGGTGCTTGGATGGATAAAAATAATAAAGTTTCAGACAAAACCATCCTATTTAAGAATCCAGATCACATCACCGAACATTTTCGCGATCCCCAAATTATCAAAGAAAATGACACTTACTACGCAATTTTAGGTGCCCAAGATAAAAAGGAAAAACACGGTCACATTGACGTTTGGAAGTCTCAGGATCTAAAGAACTGGGAAGAATTGGGCTTCTTAGACTTTACCAACGAAGACATGGGCTACATGATCGAGTGTCCCAACATCGTCCGTGTTGATGGCAAAGTCGTGGTCATTTTCTGTCCTCAGGGTTTAGACAAAAAAGTAGCAGCTTATGATGACATTTACCCAAATATGTACGTTATTGCTGATGATATTGACTGGGAAAATCATAAGTTAATTAATCCAGGTAAATTACACAATTTGGATCACGGGTTCGATGTTTATGCCACTCAGGCCTTTAACGCCCCAGATGGTAATGCCTACGAAGTCAGTTGGGTTGGCTTGCCTGACACTACTTACCCTACTGATGATGAAAACTGGGCTAACTGCTTGAGTCAAGTGAAGGAACTCCACCTAAAGAGTGACAAGTTAATTCAAACGCCAGTTAAGGCAATAAGCAGTATCCGCAAAAACGAAGCAAGCATATCTAATCAAGTAGTCAGCGATCAAGCCGGCCAACAATTTGAACTTGAGTTAACAATTAAGGCTAACCAAAGTGGCACTTTACATTTAGCTGCAAATAATGACTTAAGTAACAGTTTACAGCTCAATTTCGATACCAAAAATGGTAAATTAGTATTAGATCGTGCTCATGCTGGGCAAAAAGTAGCAGTTGATTATGGCGAAAGTCGAGCTATTACGCTTTCACCAAATCATGACCTCAAGCTTGATATCTTTGTTGATCATTCATTAATTGAAGTATTCGTTAATGATGGTGAAAAGGTATTGACTGGACGCTACTTTGCCGATCAGACCAACAAAAAAATTGCGTTTGCTCAAGACATTGACTACACTGGCAAGCTTTGGCAAATGCAAACAATTCTTTAAACATCAGGTGATACTATGGCAGCAAAATTAAGCGACGTTGCCAAAAAAGCCGGTTGCTCTGCAACTACCGTTTCGCGGGTAATCAACAACCATGGCTATTTAAGTCAAAAAACTAAAGATAAAGTTTTTGCCGCAATGCGGGAATTAAATTATCGTCCCAATTCTATTGCCCGCTCATTACAAGGAAAGAAAATGAAATTAGTCGGTTTGATTTTTCCTGAGATCACTAATCCTTTTTTTGCGGAATTAGTACAGGATATCGAAACCACTTTATTCCAACAAAACTATAAAGTAATCCTATGCAATGCAGGACAAAACAAAGAAAAAGAACGCGAATATCTGCGCATGCTTCAGGCTAATCAAGTTGATGGCATTATCGCTGGTGCGCACAATCTAGGTATCAATGAATACCAACAACTAGGTTTGCCAATTGTCTCTTTCGACCGAAAGCTATCTGATAATGTTCCAATTGTTAGTTGTGATAATTATCAAGGCATCAAGTTGGCAGTACATGACTTGGTTCAAGCTGGTTGTCACAAAATTTACTTTCTGGGCAATGAACACAGAAAAGGTAATCCGACTGACGAACGACTAGCAGCTTATCTTGATGAAGCAAAGGAATGTCACTTTTCAGCCCACATTCGTTCAGTTGCTTTTTCTGATTCTTCCAACATTAAAAATATGAAAATTCATGACATGTTAGTCAATGATCATCCTGATGGCGTCGTCTGCACAGATGATTTAACTGCAGTTTTAGTTTTACAAGAAGCAAAAAAATTAGGCATTAAAGTGCCTAAGGAATTAAAAGTGATTGGTTTTGACGGAACAAAGCAAATTCAAACTTACCATTCGGAACTATCCACAATTGCTCAGCCAATTCATGATATTGCAACTTTATTGGTTAAGTTATTGCTTACCCGAATTTCCAATCCCGACGAAAAATTGCGCCAAAAGAATTATATTTTGCCTGTCAAATTAATCAAGAGTGAAACAACTGCATGAAAAAAAGCCGAAAATCGGCTTTTTCTTTTACTCAAATTTAGTTTTCTTTGTCACTATCTAAGAAATAGATCAACGTTTGCAATTCTGTTGCTAAGTCTACATTTTGTACTCGCACATCAGCTGGAGCTGATAAACGAATCGGAGTAAAGTTCATAATTCCCTTTACACCCGCATCAACCATTTCATCTGTAGTTTTCTGAGCAGCTGTTGAAGGAACTGTCAAAATTGCAATTGTAATCTGTTGATCACTTAGTTGTTGCTTTAAGTCGTCCATGTCATAAACAGGGACACCACTTAAGATACGACCAGTAATCTCCTTATTGATATCAAAAGCACAGGAAATTCGAATATTATTACTGCGCTTAAAGTTGTAATTAAGCAGCGCCCGTCCCAGATTACCTACACCTATTAAAGCAACATTAGTTAAAGTATCTTGATTCAAAATTTTCTTGAAGAAGCTCAATAAGTTCTTTACATCATATCCATAGCCACGTTTTCCCAACGCACCAAAGTATGAAAAATCTCTTCTAATTGAAGCACTATCTACTTGAACTGCCTCTGACAGCTCAGTTGAAGAAACCTTATCTTTGCCTTCTTCATTTAAAATAATCAAATAACGGTAATATAATGGTAATCTTTTTGCCGTTGCTTTTGGGATTTTTATTTTTTCCATATAGGAACCCTCCAAACTTAAATGTTTGTGAATGTACAATCAAGCACTTCTATCATACCTGCTATGATAGTACTTATGCAAGTATCTTTTTCACAAATCATCATTTTTTCACATATTTAACTTAAAAACAAACAATTTGCGCTATATGGTAGAATAGTGGTTAGGTGAAAAATTATGATTATTGCACAAGGACACGATTTAGAACAACAATTTGGGGCCAACACATTATTCAAAAATGTTAATTTTTCAATCGATTCCAATGCCAGAATCGGCTTAGTTGGTCCTAACGGGGTTGGTAAGACTACCCTGTTAAAAATAATGACAGGTGAGCAAGAACCAACTCACGGCGAATTTACAGTTAATAAAGGCATTGATGTTGGTTATATCGCTCAGGAAAATGCATTAGATGAAAATAAAACCATTTGGGATGAAATGGAAACCGTTTTCGCTCCTTTAATAAGGGAAGGAAAAAGCTTAGTCCAACTACAAGAAAAAATTGCAGATCATCCTGAAGATCAAGAATTGCTTAAGCAATACGATCAAAAGCAATTCAACTTTGAACAAAAAGGCGGTTATACTTATCAATCTGATATCAAGAGTATCTTAAATGGATTTAAGTTTCCTGAAGGTACTTGGCAGAAAAAGATTGGTAGTTTATCGGGTGGTGAAAAAACACGGTTAGCTTTTGTTAAGTTGCTTTTGCGCAAACCTGCCCTTTTACTATTGGACGAACCGACTAACTACTTAGACTTAGATACGCTTGACTGGCTAGAAGGATTTTTAAAGAACTATAGTGGCGCAATACTAGTAGTATCCCACGACCAGTATTTCTTAGATCATTTAGCAACCCAAATTTTTGAACTAGAATTTGGTAAATTAACTGCTTTTAAGGGCAACTATTCAGCCTATGTCATGCAGCGCGAGCAACGTGATAAGGACCAAGAAGCCGCTTATGAAAAGCAACAAGCTGAAATCAAAAAAGATGAAGAATTTATCCAAAAAAACTTGGTTCGAGCAACTACCACTAAGCGTGCACAAAGTCGGCGTAAAAAACTAGAAAAAATTGAGCGGATTACTCCACCTAAACATAAAAATAAGGTACGGATTCATTTTTCAAGCGATCATCCTTCTGGCAAGGAAGTATTAATTTTCAACGATTTGACGATTGGTTATCCCGATAAAACCATGGTTAAAGATATTTCCTTCCAGATTAATAAAGGAGATCGCGTCGCGATTATTGGACCAAATGGAATCGGTAAATCTACTCTGCTTAAGACTATTATGAAGCAATTAACGCCCAAGAGTGGCTCAATTAAGTATGGCGCATCCCTTGAGATTGGTTATTACGACCAAGAATTACAAGGACTAGATCCATCTAAGACTGTATTGGATACTGTTTGGGATCGTCACAAAACCATGCCTGAACGCGATGTACGGTCAATCTTAGCCAGCTTTTTATTCACAGCTAAAGACATTGATAAAACGGTAGGTCAATTATCTGGTGGACAAAAAGCACGGTTAACTTTAACTGTTTTATCACTTGAACATGATAACTTCTTACTGATGGATGAACCAACTAACCACTTAGATATCGAAGCAAAAGAAGTACTAGAAAAAGCTTTAAAAGACTTTGATGGTACCCTGCTCTTTGTTTCCCACGACCGTTACTTTATCAATCAACTAGCTAATAAGATTGTTTTAGTTCGCGATGGGCATGCTAAAGTCTACGATGGCAATTATTCTTATTATCTTGATGAGAAGGCAAAACAAGCAGCTATGGCTGAAAATAGTGCCGCTGAGACAGAAGTCGAGCCAAGCAAACAAATTAGCCAGCAAAAACTTTCTTACCAAGAGCAAAAGCAACGTGATTCTCAAAAGAGAAAGTTGCAGCGTGCAATTGATAATGCAGAAAAACAAATTGAACAGCTTGAAGAACGAGAGCAAGAAATCCAAACCGAAATGGCCAATCCAGAAATTGCTTCAAGCTTTGATAAATTGGGGCCACTGCAAGAACAGCTTTCTGATGTACAACAGAAATTAGATGAAGCAAATTCTGCCTGGGAAAAGGCAATCGAAGAAATGGACAATTTTGAATAAAAGTATAATAAGTAAGTTCTATGTACTGAGACGTAAAAAGTAGACAATTAAAATATTGGATTAATAGAGGCTTGACTTCGATACTCTTTCGGGGTTAAGCCTTTTAATCTGCTCTTTATCCTTTCATTGTTACAGTATTCGATATATTCCTCGATTGCTTGAGTTAATTCTTGAAGATTATGATACTTGTATTCTTGATCATAGAACATTTCAGTTTTGAGCAGGCCAAAGAAGTTCTCCATTAGCCCATCATCCATGGAGTTGCCCTTTCTGGACATGCTTTGAGTAATACCATGGAGTTTTAAAGCTCGCTGATAACGAGAGCTTTGATACTGACAGCCCTGATCAGTATGAAAAATGCAGTTATTAAGAGCTGTTTCTTTGGCAAAAGCCTTGTCAAGCATTGTCATTACTAAATCCATATCTGGATGTTTGCAGATAGTATAAGAAACTATATCGCCACCGCAGCCGTCTAGAATAGGCGATAAATAAAGCTTTTCATTATTAAGATGAAATTCAGTGATATCAGTATACCATTTTGTGTTAGGCAGGGCTGCGAAGAAATCACGATGAATTAAATTTGGAGCTATTTTGCCAATAGTACCTTTATAGCTTGAATATTTGCGCTTATTGCGCCTGATGCCTTTAAGACCTAATTTATGCATCCAATAGCGAACGGTTTTCTCCGTAACTTTCCAGCCCTCTCTGATTAACTGCAAAGCTACTCTACGATATCCATAGCGGCCCTGATGATGATTAAAAATCCCATGGATTCTAGCAATAAGCTTTGACCGTTTAGGCTTGGCGGGCTGTCGTTTGATAATCTTGTAGCATGAGCTTCTGGCAATTATAGGTAGCTCAGGGTGCTCTGCAATCGCAGCTAATACATAATTTAAACTAACTTTGAATTCTTGCCTTAGATCCGTAATCACCCTAGCTATTTCTTCTGATCTTCTTGATCCAAGGCACTTAGTTTTTTTACGTATTCGTTCACAATACGCAATCGCAAGTTTTCTTATTTCAGCTGCTGGATCTCTTTGGAATAGCTTTGGATTTTAGTAGTTAAAATTTCTATTCCATGCATATCAATTAATCTAAGCATATAGTCTAAATTAGCTAGATTCATTCTGTACGCTTTAGCCAATTGACTGATTGAGATATTTTCATCTTTCCATTTATGATAAATTTCTATTTTTTGTTCTTTATTAAATTTAGACATAGTAAACATTCTAAG
>CAKNLX010000013.1 GCA_930989465.1 uncultured Lactobacillus sp.
TTTAGGACATTTTTACTTAATAACAATTAAGACTTTATCGTTTATTAATCACAAAGATAACTAATATCTGCTTTGTTTTTATTGATAAATTCTTTTTTAGGTAGTAAACTATAAGAGTTGTATTTGTGGAGACCTCCACATCTGCAACCGCACGGCTCGGGGTTAGAAGTCTTCTTGAGCAAGAAGCACCTCAGTTCGGCGAGTCTAAGTATTTTTTCGGAGGTGTACAAATGTACGCAATTATTAAGACCGGTGGTAAGCAATACAAAGTTGCAGAAGGCGACAGCGTATTTGTAGAAAAGCTTGATGCTGAAGAAGGTAGCTCAGTAACTTTTGACGAAGTTATCCTTGTTGCTAATGGCGACAACGTTAAGGTTGGTACTCCATTAGTAGATGGTGCTAAGGTAACTGCTAAAGTTGAAAAGCAAGGTAAGGAAAAGAAGGTTGTAACTTTCAAGTACAAGCCTAAGAAGCACTCACACAGCAAGTATGGTCACCGTCAACCTTACACTAAGGTTACAGTTGAAAAGATTGAAGCTTAATTCAGAGGTGAAATGAATATGAACATTTTAGGTATGAAATTATACGCTCACCACAAGGGTGGTGGTTCTACTGCCAACGGTCGTAACTCAGCTGGTCGTCGTTTAGGCGCCAAGGCTGGTGACGGTCAAACTATCCACGCAGGTACTATTATTTACCGTCAACGTGGTACTAAGATTCACCCAGGCAAGAACGTAGGTCAAGGTGGAGACGACACTTTATTTGCACTTGTTAACGGCGTTGTTAAGTTTGAACGTCTTGGCAAGTACAAGAAGCAAGTTTCTGTATACCCAGCTGAAGAAGCTAAGTAATTCAGATATAAAATAAGGCGGGTAGCTAGTGCCACCCGTCTTTTTTTATGGTATTTTCCATAGCAGATTTAGTATAATTAATAAATATATTACGCAAAGAAGGTATCTGATTATGGAAAATAAAGAGGAATTACTTACATTAATTAACCATCGTATTAATCAAGTTACAGCTTTGATTAAGGAACATAACGCAGATGCTATGATTATCTTTAATCAAGCTAATTATCGTTATCTTACTAATTTTACCGGCGAAGAGGCACAATTAATATTGACGGCCAGTGGTGAGCGAATTCTTTTGTCAGATTCACGTTTTGCAGGACAAATTAAGGCGCAAGCTCCAGGTGAAATGAATGTAATAATGAAACATTCAAGTGACTATGAAGAATTGACTAAAGCCCTTAAGAAAATGGATATCAAAAAGGTTTTGTTAGAAGGCGAATTTGTTTCAGCTAGTGAATTTTCAAAATTAAAGGAATTAAATCCAGATCTTAATTTTGAAATGGTTGAAGAACTAGTCGAACGTGTCAGAAATGTAAAAGATGAACTTGAAATTTCTGCTTTACGCAAAGCTATTGATATATCAATGGAAAGTTTCAAAGGTATTTTGCCAATGATCAAGCCTGGCGTAAAGGAACGTGCAATTGGTGCTAAACTAGATTATCTTTTTAAAGTAAATGGTGGAGACGGCCCAGACTTTGAGACAATTGTTGCTTCAGGTGTGCGCTCGGCTTGGGCTCACGGCGTAGCTAGTGACAAGGAACTTGAAGAAGGCGATATGATCGTCATTGATTTTGGTAGTTTTTATCATGGTTATGCAGCTGATATTACTAGAACGGTTGCCTTAGGTGACGTTGATGAGGAAATGCACAAGATTTATGATATTGTCCATGAAGCACAGCGCCGAGGTATTGAAGCAGCCGTTGTGGGAAATACAGGCCACGATGTTGATAAGGCAGCTCGTGATTATATAACTGAGCAAGGTTATGGTAAATACTTTGGTCATGGTATTGGTCACGGAATTGGTCTTGAAATCCATGAATTATGTCAACCTGCTCTGCCTTTTAGGACAACTAAACTAGTTAATAATATGGTTCACACTGTTGAACCAGGGATTTATTTACCTGATAAAGGCGGCGTTAGAATCGAAGATGATATTTTGATTCATGATCAAGCGCCTGAAACTTTATCTACTTTGCCTAAAGATGAGTTAATTTCATTATAGTTAATATTTTAATAGGCCGAAGTTATAGCCAAAACGGTCTAAGATTGGTAAGATAATAATTGTAGAAATGAGGGACTTATTATGACAATGATTTCAGTAAACGAATTCAAGAATGGCTTAACTATTCAATACAATAACGATTTATGGCGTATTGTTGAATTCCAACACGTAAAACCAGGTAAGGGTAGTGCATTCGTACGTTCAAAGCTTAAGAGCTTGAGAACCGGTGCTGTCCAAGAATATACTTTCCGTTCAACTGCAAAGGTTGAAACTGCAGATATTCAAACTAAGTCAATGCAATACTTGTACAATGACGGTTCAAGTTACGTATTCATGGATACTTCAACTTACGATCAATTAGCTATTCCAAATGAACAAATCAAGGATGAAGCTAACTACTTGTTAGAAAACATGGTAGTTAACGTAATCATGCACGAAGGTGAAACTTTAGGTATTCAATTACCTAATACTGTTGATTTGAAGGTAGCTAAGACTGAACCAAACATCAAGGGTGATACTTCATCAGGTGGTGGTAAGCCAGCTACTATGGAAACTGGTTTGGTAGTTAACGTACCATTCTTTATTAACGAAGGTGACGTATTAACTATCAACACTTCTGATGGTACATACGTATCACGTGCAAATAAGTAGTTTTTTGAGGTAACAAAATGGCAGATAGTTCAAAAATTCTCTTAAGTGGTGAAGAAAACAGCGAACAAATTAAAATTGATCCAAGTGTTCTAGAAGTTATTTTGGGGATTGCTGCTGAAAAAATTGATGGCGTTGCTGGAATGCGTGGTAGCTTAAAGTCAGGACTTAATTGGGTTCTTGGCCGTGAAGATCACGGTAAGGGCGTTAACGTAAAAGTTGACGAAGATAATAAATTAATTGCTGATGTTTATGTCTACCTTGAAAGTGGCGTTAATGTTCCTAAAGTGGGAATGGAAATTCAAAAGGAATTGAAGGCTCAATTGTTACAAATGACTGACCTTGAACTTAAGTCAATCAATGTTCATGTGGTAGGCTTAGCTTTCCCAGAAGATGAAAATGACGCTGAAGAAAGTCAAACCACCTCAGAGCTGTTTCCGGAGGATGAATAGAGAGATAATGAACCAACACGAAAGTCGAAAAGTTGCTATGCAAGCAGTATATTTGGCTAATCAAGAGCCAGATTTAACTGCTGAAGATGTGGAAGCAAAAGTCGTCGCAACACTTAATTTAAAACAGCTTTCTGCCTATTCAAAGAAACTAATTGAAGGCGTACTTGAAAATCGTGAAGATTTGCAGTCTGAATTAACTAGTCATTTGAAAAAGGGCTGGCGTCTTGAACGTGTAAGTCAAATAGTTGTTGCTATTATGGAAGTTGCACTTTTTGAAATTAAGAATAGTGATGAAATTGATCCTAAGGCAGCAGTTAATGAAGCTTTAAATTTATGTGACGAATTTGCTGAGCCAAAAGAAAAACCATTTATTAATGGTATGTTAGCAAACTTTGTTTAATAACGATTGAATAGCCGGCAGCTTTGCCGGCTATTTTTTAGTAATAAGGAGAAAAAATAATGGGAAAAATTCTTGATGGTAAGGCATTTGCAAATTTATTAGGTCAAAATCTTAAAGAAAAGGTTAAGAAATTAAAAGATGAGGGAATAACGCCACATTTTTGCGTAATAAATATTGGGGACGATCCTGCAAGCAAAATCTATGTTCGAACTAAAAAGCGTCGTGCTGAAAAAATGGGTATTATCCAAGACATCTATCAAATGTCGGCTGATACAAAGCAAGAAGAAGCTTTAGCTTTAATTGATAAATTAAATGCAGATCCAGCAATCAATGGTTTAATGGTACAATTGCCAGCTCCTAAACAAATTGATGCGGATGCCTTGCTAGAAAGAATTGATCCTAATAAAGATGTAGATGGATTAACTCCAGCTAATATTGGTCATCTTTGGATGGGTAACCATTTTGTAGAACCAGCTACTGCCGAAGGGATCATTGCTTTACTTAAGCATTATGAAATTCCACTTGAAGGTAAAAACGTTGTAATTATTGGCCGCAGCAATATTGTAGGTAAGCCTTTAGCAGCTTTAATGTTGGAACAAAATGCTACAGTTACGATTGCGCACTCAAGAACTAAGAATTTGGGTGAAATTACTAAAAAGGCAGATGTTTTAGTTTCTGCAACTGGTCAGGCATTTTTAGTTAAAGCAGATATGGTTAAAGATGGTGCAGTTGTGGTTGATGTTGGTATGAACCACGTTGATGGTAAATTAGTCGGTGATGTAGATTTTGATAAAGTAAAAGAAAAGACCAGTTATATTACTCCTGTTCCAGGTGGTGTAGGTCCCTTAACTGTGCAATTCTTGATGGAAGCAGTAGTTAAATTGACTAGGAGACAAAATAAATGACCGATAATAAGTATTTAACGGTTACAGATTTAAATTATTATATTACGCAAAAATTTAAAAATGATCCTTACTTGCATAAGGTGTTTTTGCAAGGTGAATTGTCTAACTTTCGTTATCGCCGAAATTCACATCAGTATTTTTCATTAAAAGATGAAAAATCTAAAATTAATGTGGTGATGTTTCGTTCCTACTTTGATAAGGTGAAATTCAAGCCTGAAGAAGGAATGAAGGTATATGTAGTTGGCTATGTTAGCGTTTATGGACCACAGGGCTCATATCAGTTTTATGCGGAGAATATGGAACCGGCCGGACTTGGAGCGCTTTATGAACAATTAAAGCAACTTCAAGCTAAATTAGCTAAGGAAGGCTTATTTAATCCAGAGCATAAAAGAAAACTGCCACGTTTTCCTGATAGGATCGCAGTCGTAACTAGTGCTTCTGGAGCTGTTATTCATGATATTATGGTGACAGCTAACCGCCGCTTTCCTCATGCGGAAATTGATCTATTCCCAGCACAAGTACAAGGCGATACTGCGGCTGATTCATTAGTTAAAGCCATGCGCCAGATTGCTGCACAAGGCGATAAATATGATGTAATGATTATTGGTCGTGGTGGTGGATCACTAGAAGATTTGTGGCCTTTTAATGAAGAGAAAGTAGTACGGCAAGTTTATGCAATGCCAATGCCGGTTATTTCATCAGTAGGACACGAAACAGATACTACTTTATGTGATTTAGTAGCTGATGCACGGGCGGCTACGCCAACTGCAGCCGCTGAGTATGCGACGCCTAATTTGGCAGATGAATTGGCAGGAATTCATCAATTACAGAGTCGGTTAATTGCAGGAATGCAAAATAATATTAGCCAAAAACGAGATCGTTTAAATCGAATTAAAAACTCTGTAATTATGAGAGAACCTACCCGACTTTATGATCAACAAATTCAACAAGTTGATTTATTAAAGCAGCGCCTGCAAAATAGTATTCAAAATAAAGTGAATAATTCTTTGCAAAATTATCGTTTATTAAAACAGCGTTTGCTCAGCGTTAGTCCTGATAAGCAAATTGCAGGAATGAAACAACAAGAAAATTTTTTGACTAAACAGTTAAATGACAATATGCGTCATTATCTAAAGAGTAAGCGTAGTGATTTTAGTAAAGTGGTTCAACAACTTGATGATTATAGTCCACTTAAAACTTTAGAACGTGGCTTTGTTTATACTACTAATGAAGATGGAGAAACTATTAGTTCAGTTGATCAAATTAAAAAAGATGATCATTTAAATCTTCATTTTAAAGATGGACAAGTTACAGCAACAGTTACAGAGGTAAGGAAATAAATATGCCAACAAAGAAAAATAATTTTGAAGAACAATTAAATAGTTTAGAAAAAATTGTCACTAATCTTGAAAACGGAAATGTACCACTTGAAGATGCTTTAAAGGAATTTCAAGAAGGAGTAAAGATTAGTCGTGAACTAGATAAAAAGTTGACTAGTGCAGAAGAAACTGTAGCCAAGTTGATTGATAGTGATGGTACTGAACATGAACTAGATCCAAATAATGCAGCAGCTCCAGAGGATTAATATGACAGCATTTGAATATTTTAAAGAAGATTGGACACCAGTAATTGATGATTATCTAGCTAAACATTTAGCTTCAGAGGTTGATGACAAGAAAATTAGTCAGATCATGGCTTATTCAGTTATGGCTGGTGGTAAAAGATTAAGACCCCTTTTGTTTTTGGCAATCTTGAATACATTAGGACGCAAAATAGAAGAGCCTGAAATTAGAATTGCTTGTGGGATTGAATTAATTCACACATATTCCTTGATTCATGATGACTTACCTGCAATGGATAATGATGATTATCGTCGTGGTAAGTTAACTAGTCATAAAAAATGGGGTGAAGCTGAGGCTATTTTAGCTGGGGATGCACTCTTACCATTAGGCATTCAATGGATAGCAGAAGGCAGTCGTTCTGCCAAGTTAGTTGCCATCATTACACAGGCAGTTGGGCCTAACGGTATGGTTGGTGGTCAATATCTTGATATTGATTCCACTAATAATGCAAGTGTGGCTGATGACGCTAAGTTTATCAACAAGATGGAATGGCTAAAAACCGGTTGTTTAATTCAAGCCAGTGTGGAAATGGCAGCTACTTATGCTAAGGCTAGCGATATTGAACAAGTTAAATTAATCGATTTTGCCAAAGCATTTGGTCGTTCATATCAAATTTATGATGACTTAGTTGATGTGGTTGAGACAAGTGAAGAAGCCGGCAAAGCTACTCATAAGGATAAAGAAGAAGGCAAAAATAATACTTTAACTTTATTGGGAATTAATCAAAGCCGGAAGGAATTAAAGGATTTGATTGATCAAGCTAAAGATGATTTGCATGGCTTGAATGGAGAAGTATTAGCTGGTTTTTTGAATCTATATCAAAAGGTGTTGTAAATGGCAAAGCAAAGAGCAGATGTTTTATTAGCTGAACAAGGAATCTTTCATTCTCGTTCTGCTGCGCAAAGAGCAATTATGGCGGGCTTAGTTTCAGATCATAATCATCAAAGAATTGATAAGAGCGGAACTAAGTTCCCTGAAGGCGAGAAGTTTTACGTCAAAGATGATGGTAAAAAATATGTTTCTCGTGGTGGTTTCAAACTTGAGAAAGCATTGAAGGTTTTTGACATCGACTTACAAGATAAGATTTGTTTAGATATTGGAGCTTCAACTGGTGGCTTTACCGATGTTGCTCTGCAAAACGGGGCCAAGATGGTTTATGCGTTAGATGTAGGCTACAATCAATTAGCTTGGCAATTAAGAGATGATCCACGTGTAGTAGTAATGGAGAAGCAGAATTTCCGTTATTCTAAACCTGAAGATTTTAATCAAGGCTTACCTGATTTTGCGATGACTGATGTTTCGTTTATTTCACTTGATTTGATCATGCCGCCAATGTATGAAATCCTAAAGGATCAATGTGATGCTGTTTGTCTAATTAAGCCACAATTTGAGGCAGGTCCAGAAAACGTTGGTAAGCATGGTATTGTTCACGATCATGAAGTCCATAAAAATGTAATTGAACATACTATGCAAAAGGCAATGGAAATTGGTTTTAATGTTTTAGATGTTGATTATTCACCAATTAAAGGTGGTAAAGGAAACATTGAATTTTTGATTCATTTGCAAAAAGACGAAGCTAACGGTGGTCGTAATTTGTGGTCAAGTACCCCAGCAGAAGTAGTAGAACGTGCTGTAAATAGTCTCTAGGAGTGGAAAAATGCTAGTTGAACTAGATATTAAAAATTTTGCGATTATTAAAAGCTTAAAAGTTCGCTTTCAAGAAAAAATGACCGTGATTATCGGTGAAACTGGTGCTGGTAAATCAATAATCATTGATGCGGTTTCATTATTGATGGGAAGCCGTAGTCAAAAAGAGATGATCCGTTCTGGAGAACAAAAGGCTGTAATTACGGGTTTGTTTGTACTTGATAATCAAAAAGAAAAGATTGCGGAGCTTTGTGAAAAGTATGGTCTGCCTCATGATGACGATCAATTAGTGATTAGCCGAGAATTAGCCATCAAGGGTAGAAATATAGTACGTATTAATGGTCAATTAACTACTATCAATGTTTTACGTGAAATCGGCAATTATTTAGTTGATATTCATGGTCAGCATGATCAGCAAATATTAATGGATCAAGATCGTCAAATTGATTTAGTTGATGATTATGCATCTGATTCTTTTAAAGAAGAATTATCAGCGTATCAAGAGGATTATCGCCATTGGCAAAAGTTAACTAATCAACTGCGTCATTTGCGTCAAGATGCACAAGAATTGGCCCAAAAACAAGATATTCTTCAATTTCAAAATGATGAGTTAGAGTCTGCTAATTTGGAAGATCCTGATGAGGATGAAAAATTAGAGGAAGAATTTAACGAATTAAATAATTATCAAAAAATTGCAGATACTGCCAATTATTTTATGCAGCTGTACGATGATGACGAGCACGGAATTGCAACGTTATTAGGGGATGCACAAAATGCAGCGACAGATTTAACGGAATTTGGTTCAAAATTTAAAGATTTTGCTAAAACTGTTGATGACGGAGTGTATGCTTTAAACGACGCTCGTAGTGAGTTGTCTAATTTGATGGATCAGATGGATTTTGATGAAGAACGTTTCCAATATGTAACTAATCGTTTAGATACGTTGAACTCATTGAAGAAAAAGTATGGTCCAACGTTGGCAGATGTCTTTGCTTTTTACGCTAAAGTGCAAAAAGAACTTGGTCAGTTTGAAACTGGCGGTTTAGATGAAGAAAAGCTGCAAGCAGAAGTGGCACAAGTTGAAGAAAAGATGACCAAAGAAGCTAGACAATTGCACCTAATTCGAGAAAAAGTTGCCCATTCACTAGAAGAGCAAATAAAACAAGAATTAGCAGATCTTTATATGGAAAAGGCCCGCTTTTCTATTAATTTTGAAGAAACCAAAACTTTTACGGCTAAAGGTACAGATGCAATTGTATTCTTGATTGCACCTAACCCAGGTGAAGATCTAATGCCGTTAGTAAAAATTGTCTCAGGCGGTGAGCAATCGAGATTAATATTGGCATTGAAGGCTATCTTTAGTCATGTTGAACCTGTTGGAACGATGATCTTTGACGAAATTGATACAGGTGTTTCAGGACGTGTTTCTGCCGCAATTGGTAAAAAGATGCATTCTATTGGTCAAGACAAGCAGGTAATTGCTATAACCCACTCTCCACAGGTTGCAGCTGCAGGTGATCAACGTTATTTAGTTGCAAAACAAGTAAAAGATGGTTCTACGTTTACTCAAATAGGACCTTTAAGCAAGGAAGAAACTATTACTGCAATTGCTCAAATGATGGCAGGACAAGATGTAACAGATGCGGCTAAAAAGAACGCTGCTGATTTGATTAAGAGTATTAAAGATGAATAGTATCAATAAGTTTTGGATGGATTTTTGTCAAAAACATCATGTTAATCCGGGAGAATTAGAAGGTGCTTATGCATTTGGCGGAAATAGCCAAGATGCTGATGTATTAAGCGATTTAATTAATCGTGGCATTAAAACCGCTACTACAAGCGTATATGATCCAGATGAAGATGTTCCCACAGTCGGTCAATATGCTATTGTTTTAAATGGAGAAAATAAACCAGTGTGCGTAATTCGAAATAAAACCGTGGAAATTATGCCATTTAAAAATGTTTCTGCTGAACATGCATATTTAGAGGGTGAAGGAGATCGCTCATATGATTATTGGCGAAAAATTCATGAAAATTTTTTTGCATGGGAATGTCGAGAAAATTTAAACACTATTTTTAGTGAAAATACTGAAGTAGTTTGTGAGACTTTTGAAAAAGTAGATTGAGGCAAAAAATAGGCTATCAGTCTACTTTTTTGATGCCTTGAGACGTCTACGGTTGAACTACATAAAGAGAAAACTTGAAAAACTATTGATTTTAGTGCAAACTAGATATATTAATAGTTACTAAGAGGAGTTCAGCATGGCAGATAAAGGTTTGTTATTAGTACTTTCGGGTCCTTCAGGTGTTGGTAAAGGAACTGTAAAAAGTGCTATTGTTGAAAACAAAGTCTTTCCATTTGA
Source organism: uncultured Lactobacillus sp. (assembly GCA_930989465.1). Lineage (GTDB taxonomy): Bacteria > Bacillota > Bacilli > Lactobacillales > Lactobacillaceae > Lactobacillus. The sequence goes on from CAKNLX010000013.1 coordinate 10,111, forward strand.
GTATTCAGTTTCAATGACTACTCGTAAGCCTCGTCCCGGCGAAGTCGATGGAAAAGATTATTTCTTTGTAAGTGAAGAACGTTTTCAAGAAGCTATTAAAAATGGTGAGTTATTAGAATATAATAATTACGTTGGACATTATTATGGTACGCCATTAGGTCCTGTAAAAAAGATGTTACATGATGGCAAAGACGTTTTATTGGAGATTGACGTTAACGGTGCCGCTAAGGTCCGTGAGAAAATGCCTGATGGCGTGTTCATCTTTTTAACTCCACCAGATTTGCATACATTGCACCTGCGATTAGAACATCGTGGTACTGAGTCAGAAGATGTAATTCGTGGTAGAATTAAACAAGCTCGAAATGAAATCTTGGAAATGGAAGAATATGATTATGCAGTTGTAAATGATACAGTTGCTAATGCAGTAGACCATATCAAGGCAATTGTTGATGCAGAGCATGTCAGTGTTAAGCGTGTAATTGATGACTATCGTAAGATGGTCAAGGAGGATTAATCATGAGAATTACTTATCCATCAATTGATAAATTGTTGTCACGTGTTGATTCACGTTATTCATTATCTGTACTTGCTGCTAAGAGAGCACATGAACTTGAAGCTGGCGATCCACCAACTTTAGATCATTTCAAGTGTGATAAGGCAGTTGGTAAGGCACTTGAAGAAATTGCCGCTGGTAAAGTAACGGTTGACCCAGCTCATGCCGAGGTTAACCTCGAAGACTAATTTACTGACCTTCATCCTTTGGGTGGAGGTCTTTTTTACAGGTGATTAGATGATTGCTCAGGTTATTGTTGATGTTGCAACCAAGCAAACAGATCGTATTTTTGAATATCATATTCCGGCTGAATTAGAAAAAGATGTCAAAATTGGTTCAAGAGTAATAGTACCGTTTGGTCGAAGAAAAGTGCAAGGCTTTGTAGTAGGCATAGAGGCAAAAAGTCAATTTACAGGTAAGTTAAAAGATCTTTTAGTGACAGTGGATGAAATGCCACCACTTACACCAGAATTAATAAAATTGTCTGAAAATTTGGCACAAAATATTTTTTCATATCGAATTACCATTTTACAAGCAATGTTGCCATGGGTAATGCGGGCAGGCTATCGTAAACTGTTAGTACCTGCAAATAAAAAAGCTAAAAAGATGCCGTTCTTTCAAGGTGATCCCATTGATTTAGCTAAAATGACGGATCTGAAGCAAATAAAAAAAGTTCATCAATTGCTGAAAAATGATGATGCCAAAATAGAATATGTTGTAGAAAATAGAGCTAAAGAGAAAAAAGAAAATCAGTATGAATTAGCGCTAGATTCTGCAGAATACACCAAGATTTACAATACTTTGCGTCAAAATGCGGTTAAGCAAAAGCAATTGATGATGGATATTATTGAAAATAAAGATGATTATCCTAAAAGTCAAAGTGATTTGATAAAAGGGTTAGGCTTATCGGCTGCTAATTTAAATTCAGCTGTTAAAAAAGGTTGGTTAAAAAGAAAAGCTGTCGAAGTTTATCGTAATCCCTTAGCTGGTTTTGAAGATGAAAAAAAGCCAGTTCCAGTGACTTTAAATGATGAACAACAGGCTGCGTTGGACCAAATTAATAGCGCAATTGATCAGCGTAATGCAGAGACCTTTTTACTTGAAGGAATTACTGGTAGTGGGAAGACAGAAGTATATTTGCATGCAATTGGACAAGCTTTAGCTCAAGGAAGAAATGCCTTGATGCTAGTGCCAGAAATTTCGTTAACACCGCAAATGGTAAAGCAAGTAAAGGCACGTTTTGGTGATAAAGTGGCCGTTTTACATAGTGCTTTATCTGAAGGGGAAAAATATGACGAATGGCGTAGAATTCGTCGTGGTGAAATTCAAGTAGTAGTTGGAGCAAGAAGTGCAGTTTTTGTTCCGCTAGATAATATTGGATTAATCATAATTGATGAAGAGCATGAATCATCATATAAACAAGAGACCAATCCTCGTTATAATGCTAAAAATGTGGCACTCTGGCGTAGTAAATATCACCATTGTCCATTAGTACTAGGAAGTGCTACTCCATCACTAGGAAGTCGAGCACGTGCTCAAAAAGATGTATATCATCTATTACGTTTAACTAAACGTGCAAATCATAAAAAATTACCTAAAGTTAATTTGATTGATCTTAAGCATGTTCAATTTGCAGGTGGGCAATTTGACTTGTCTGTTGAATTAGTCGATGCAATTAAGAAAAGACTAGAGAAAAAAGAGCAAGTCATCTTGATGCTTAATCGGCGAGGATTTGCTAATTTCATGCTTTGCCGGGAATGTGGTTTTGTTTTGAAATGTCCTAATTGTGATGTTTCACTTAATTTGCATAAAGATACTAATAGCATGCAATGTCACTATTGCGGACATACAGAGCCAATTCCTACTCGGTGTCCTAATTGTCAAAGTTCAAAAATCCGTTTTTTGGGTACTGGAACCCAAAAAGTTCAAGAAGAACTTGAAGAACTTTTACCAGGAGCTAGAATTTTAAGAATGGATGTTGATACAACTAGGAGAAAAGGCAGTTATAAACGGATTTTGGATTCATTTGGTAACCATGAGGCGGATATTTTGTTAGGAACTCAAATGATTGCTAAAGGATTAGATTTTCCAAATGTAACTTTAGTTGGCGTAATTAACGCAGATACGGGATTATGGTTATCGGATTATAATGCATCAGAAAAAACATTTGAGTTGCTGACGCAAGTTGCAGGACGTGCAGGACGTGCTGACAAGGAAGGCGAAGTTTTAATTCAAACTTATAATCCAGAACACTATGCCATTCAATTGGCACAAACGCAGGATTATGAAAGATTTTATGGTTATGAAATGCATATGCGTCATGCTGGCAATTACCCACCATATTTTTATACAGTATTAATATCAGTTGCTGCTAAAAAAGAGCAAAATGCGGCTAGAGAAGCATTCAAGATAAAAAGATATTTATTGCAGCATTTAAATAATCAAGCAATAATTTTAGGACCATCGCCAAGTGCAATTTCTAGAGTAAAAAATCAATATTATTACCAAATACTGGTAAAATATAAAAAAGAACCAAATTTAAATAAACTATTGCACCATGTTCAAGATTCTGCTCAAGAAGCTAAGAAATATGGTTTAAGTATTTTTATCGATAATGAACCAGAAAGAGTAATGTAAGGAGTTGTTTTAATGACATCAGTAATATTCATGGGAACACCAGAGTTTTCAGTTCCAGTATTAGAAGGCTTAATCAAAAATAATTATGAAATTAAGGCTGTTGTAACGCAGCCTGATAAAAAGGTTGGTCGTAAACAAAAGATCACTAAGACCCCAGCTAAAATTGCTGCAGAAAAGCATAATTTACCTGTTTTTCAACCAGTGAAATTGTCTGGCTCAGAAGAAATGCAACAATTGATTGATATGCATGCTGACTTAATCGTCACCGCCGCATACGGTCAGTTCTTGCCAACTAAGTTTTTAAACTCAGTAAAAATTGCTGCTGTTAATGTCCATGGTTCACTTTTGCCAAAATATCGTGGTGGTGCACCAATTCAATATTCACTCATTAATGGGGATGCAGAAACTGGTATCACCATTATGGAAATGGTAAAGAAAATGGATGCTGGTGATATTTATTCTCAAAAAGCAATTAAGATTGAGCCAGATGACAATGCAGGAACTTTATTTAATAAATTATCAATTGTAGGTAGAGACTTACTTTTGGAGACTTTACCTTCGATTATTGATGGCAGCGTTAAAAAGATTTCTCAAGATCCAGATAAGGTAGTCTTTTCACCTAATATTACTAAAGAACAAGAACGCATCGTTCCTACTATGACAGCTGCTGAAGCTAACAATATGATCCGTGCTCTTAATCCAGATCCAGGTGCTTATATGATGCTTGAAGGCAAGCGCTTCAAGGTTTGGAAAGCAGAAGTTGCTAAGGATAGTACTGATTTAAAGCCAGGTTGCGTAGTAGCTAATAAGGGCCGCTTTGCAATTAGCTTTGCTAATGGTACTGTTTTAAACTTGCTCGAGGTACAACCAAGCGGCAAGAAGAAGATGGATATTAAGAACTTTTTAAATGGTCAAGGTAGTAAATTTGCCCCAGGAGAAGAAATTGTCGACAAATAAAAGTGCCCGTGCAATTAGCTTAGATACTTTAATTAAAGTCTTAAAAAATGGCTCATATTCAAATATTAGTTTGAACAATAGTTTAAAGCATTCTGATTTATCGATTGCTGATCAAAATTTAGCAACTAGAATTGTTTACGGAACGATTCAATATCGCCTTTTTTTGGAATATCAATTGACCGGTTTGCTTAAAACAAAAATCACTGAAAAATATTTGAAGCCGCTCTTGTTGATGTCACTTTATCAGATAATATTCTTAGACAAGGTTCCTAACCGTGCTGTACTAGATGAAGCTAATAAACTAGCTAAGCAGTTTGGCAAACATCATTCTTCAGGCTATAGAGTAGTGAACGGAATCTTGCGTGCATTTATTAGACGCGGTGTGATTTTACCTGATGAAAAGGATACCGTTAAATATTTAAGTATTAAAGAAAGCGTTCCTAAATGGTTAGTTAAGTATTTAATTGACAATTGGGGAATGCAAAAAGCAAAATCAGTTTTAAGCAGTATTAATGAACCAGCCAAAAATAGTGTGCGAATTTCATCACTAGCAGATAAAAATCAGGTTTTTGATCAATTAACAAAAGAAGGATATCAACCGAAATGGTCAAATTTATCTCTTAATGACGCCGTTTTAAGTCATGGTGGCATTAGCGAAAGTTATTTATTTGAACAAGGAGAGTTGACAATTCAAGATGAAGCCGCTAGCTTAGTGGTAGAAGCTTTTGATTTTGATAAAAATCAAGCTGAACATGTTTTAGATGCATGTAGTGCACCTGGCGGGAAAACTGTCCAGATTGCTGAAAATATCACTGGTGATGTAACTGCACTAGACATTCATGAAAAGAAATTACGTCTAGTAAAAGAAAATGCTCGCCGCATGCATGTGTCGGACAAAGTAACAACTAAGGCATGTGATGCTAGAAAAGCGCAAGAAATGTTTAATGCAGGTGAGTTCACTAAAATTTTAGTTGATGCTCCATGTTCAGGTTTGGGACTATTAAGACGCAAGCCTGAGATTCGTTATACCAAGAGTTTGCAAGATTTGAAGAGCTTACAAAAAATTCAGTTAGGGATTTTAGATTCTGTTAGCACATTGTTAAAAGTTGAGGGAGAACTAGTATACTCAACTTGTTCAATTTCAATGGAAGAAAATGAAGAAGTAGTTAAGCAATTCTTGCGAACTCATCCTGATTTTGAATTAAAACCATTTTTATTAAGCAAGCTTGAGTCCAAGACAGGAATGTTAAAAATAATGCCTGATCAAGATGGCAATGATGGATTTTTCATTGCAAAATTTAGATTACGAGGTTAGATTTTTGATTGAAACAGCATACGCTTCAAGTATCGGCAAGGTACGAAAAAGCAATCAAGATTTTGTACAAGTTTTTGAGAATCGTAAGGGAATTACCTTAGCAATTGTTTGTGATGGTATGGGTGGCCATCAAGGCGGCGATGTGGCCTCTACAATGGCTGTCACTCACTTAGGACATAATTTTGGCATAACAGATTTTACTGATGCTAATATTGCTCGAAAATGGCTAGATGTGCAATTAAATTCTGAAAATGAAACAATTTTAAAAACAGCTGATAAATTTCCTGACTTAAATGGAATGGGTACGACAATTGTTTTAGCTTTTGCATTTAAGGATAATGCGTTGATAGCTCATTTGGGCGATTCACGTGCTTATAGTTATTCCGAAGGAAAGTTTGTCCAATTAACTGAAGATCATTCTTTAGTTAATGAGCTAGTCAAAATGGGGCAAATTACTAAGGAACAGGCTAAGCATCATCCCCAAAAGAACATCATTACTCAAGCCCTAGGTGTATCTAGTACAATTGATCCTGAAGTTAAGGAAATTAAGCTTGATGATGACGACATCATTTTGCTATGTACTGATGGATTAACGAACTCACTCAGTGATCCACAAATACAACAAGTTTTAGCTACAAAAGAATTAAGCTTAAAAGAACGATGCAATAAATTAATTAGTGAAGCCAATCGATTAGGTGGTGGTGATAATATTACCGTTTGCCTAATTTGGAATAAGGAGGACGAGAGCAGTGATCGATAAAGGTTATCTGCTTGGTGAACGTTATCGCATTATTGATACTTTAGGCGAAGGCGGTATGGCCAATGTTTATCTGGCTGAAGATATTATTCTGCAACGTAAAGTAGCAGTTAAAATATTACGGTTAGATTTACAAAATGAACCTCAAACACAAGCTCGTTTTCAAAGAGAGGCTTTAGCCACTAGTGAATTAAGTCATCCTAATATTGTCTCTGTTCTTGATGTAGGAACTGATCATGGATTGCCATATATGGTAATGGAATATGTTGATGGTCCAGATTTGAAAGAGTATATTCGTCAAAATGCTCCTTTGGATTTGCATGAAGTGATTCGCATTATGGATCAAATTCTAAGTGCAGTTGCTTTGGCTCATAAACATAATGTCATCCACCGTGATCTTAAACCACAAAATATTTTGATGGACAAGAGAGGCAATATTAAGATTGCTGATTTTGGTATTGCGGTTGCCTTGAATCAGAGCTCTGTGACGCAGACTAATTCTGTCATGGGATCAGTTCATTATATGTCACCTGAACAAACTAGAGGCGGATTGGTTACTAAGCAGTCCGATATTTATTCTTTAGGGATTATTCTGTATGAATTGATTACAGGCACTGTGCCGTTTAATGGTGATACTCCTGTTTCAATTGCGTTAAAACACGCGCAGGAACCAATACCTTCTATTAGAAAGAAGGATCAAAGTGTTCCGCAAGCATTAGAAAATGTTGTGTTAAAAGCAACTGCTAAGGATCCACGAGATCGATATGCTACAGCACAAGCCATGCAGGCTGACCTAGATAGTAGCTTAGATCCCGAAAGAGCAGATGAGCCGGTTTTTGTGCCTAATCATGGTAACAATAATGATAAAACAATCGTTCTGCCAGGTTTTAAAGCCCCCGAAAAAGAGCAGACTGTAGAATCTGAAGAGGAAAATAAACCTGATAAAAAGGAAAAGAAAAAAGACTTTTGGCAAAATGTTAAAAGTCATAAATGGTGGTGGATTTTTTCAGTTATTGCCGCTGGATTAATTATTTTTATTATGATTTTCGCACTAAGTGGCAATAATAATAAACCACGTCAAGTTCATATTCCTGATGTAACTAATATAACTGAAAAGCGTGCTGAAAAACGGTTAGAAGCCGCCGGGTTACAAGTGGGAAAAGTAATTAGACGCCAGTCTGATGACATTAAAAAAGGTCATGTAATTGGTACTAAACCAGCAGCCGGTAATAGAGTGGATCAAGGAAAGGCTATCATTTTAATTGTTTCTAGTGGTACCAGCATGGTAAAGGTACCTGATGTAGTCGGGGATAATTACGATGAAGCTGCAGAAAAATTAGAAAATCAAGGCTTCGATGTTGTTAGAGAAGATCAATATTCAAATAAAATGGCTAAAGGCAACATCATTTCTCAGAGTATTGCTGCTGGTGTAGAAGTAAAACCAACGCAGACTACAATTACTTTGGTGGTTTCTCGAGGAAAACAGATAAAGCCAAAGATAAATACCGTTACCTTAAAAGATTTGCACAATTACTCATTAAAGAGTGCGCAAGATTATGCTAAGGAACATGGCTTAACTTTACAGATTAATCAAGAATATTCTGATGAAATTGAGCGAGGTTTGGTTATCTCAATGCAGCCGGAAGCGGGTACTAAGGTTGATCGTGGATCTACGGTAACCATTAAAGTTTCACGCGGTCCAAAAGAAGAAAAAGATACTACTGTTACGAAGACATTTACTGTTAATTATGTTGGCAGCGATCTGAAAAAGGATAATAAATTCGATGGTAAAAGTGGAGAAATTGACACTAAGGAAGACAATAGTAAAGGCGACCATGTTCAGATTTATATCAAAGATGATGATCACTCCTTGAGTAATATCTATCGTGACTTATATATTAAACGTGATATGAGTTTCTCAATTCCATTTTCAATTAAGGATGGAAACGGCCAGTTGCGCGTAGTTCGTAACGGAGAAACTGTTTTGAATGAAAAGGTGACAAAATAAATGAAACTAGCAGAAGGAACCGTTGTCGGGTTAATTGCTGGTTATTATGATGTGGAAACTGCTGCGGGTATCGTTAGAACGCGTGCTCGCGGCGTTTTTCGTCAAAAAAAGCAAAAGCCTGCAGTAGGTGATCATGTAGAAATTCAAATAGATGATCAGGGTATGAGTTACTTGGTAAAGATTTTACCGCGACTCAACAGAATTGGTCGTCCCGCTGTAGCCAATGTCAGCCATGTATTGTTAGTTATTTCTGCGGTTGAACCTGATTTTTCTTTAGAATTATTGGATCGCTTTTTAACTTTCTTTTCTTGGCAAAAAGTACAAGTCACTATTTATTTATCTAAAAGCGATTTATTAAAGGGTGACAAGTTAGCTAAAATTAAAGAAGAACTATCATATTATCAAGAAATTGGTTATCCAGTGTTTACTGATTATCATGATGTAGAAGCTCAAATTCCTCAAATGATTAAAGCAGGGCAAATTTGGACATTGGCAGGACAATCTGGTGCAGGTAAATCTACTTTACTTAACCATTTGAAGAAGGATGCTAATCAGGCAACGGGAGCAATTTCTACTAGTTTAAACCGTGGTAAGCATACTACTAGAAAAGTCGAATTATTTAAATTAGGTGAAGGGTTCTTAGCTGATACACCAGGTTTTTCTTCGATTGATTTAACACCGATCAAATTGAATGAATTATGTAACTATTTCGTTGAATTTAAACGTGCTAGCAGCAAATGTAAATTTAGAGGGTGCCAACATTTAAAGGAACCTGGCTGTGAAGTTAAAAAGTTGCTTGAAGAAGGCCAAATAATGCCTCATCGTTATGATGATTATCTGGCAATGCGGACAGAAATTAGTGAAGGCCGATTACCCGAATATTTAAAATAATAGGAGAAGAAAATGATTATTGCGCCATCAATTTTGAACGCAGATAATTTAAATTTAAAAGAAAATATTAAAGATGCTGTTGCAGTAGGCATTGATCGTTTCCATATTGATATTATGGATGGACATTTTGTGCCAAATTTATCTTTTGGACCACAATTAATTAGTGATTTTAAACGTGAATTTCCCATGACAGATGCTGAGATTCACTTTATGAGTAATAATCCTGATGATCTTATTCCAGCCTTTGTTGAAGCCGGAGCAGATATCATGGAGCTGCATTATGGTGCGATGAGTGAATCCAAGCTGAATTATTGGCTTGATTATTTGGCTTCTAATGGAGTTGAGGCTGTTTTAGCAATTAAACCGGATATTCCAGCTGACGTTGTCGAAAAATTTTTGCCAAAAATTAAACAAGTTTTAGTCATGACCGTCAATCCTGGTTTTGGTGGTCAAAGCTTTATTGCTGATTCAGCTGAGAAGATTAAGCAAGTCAGAGAAATTGTAGGACCAAACATGGCAATTGAAGTTGATGGTGGCATTAATGACCGTACGATTAAAATTGCCAAAGATGCAGGTGCTGATGTCTTTGTAGTTGGCTCTTATTTATATGAAAATGGTAATATTGCAAATCAAGTACTTAAATTAGAAAAAATTATTAAGTAATGGAAGCATATGCATTATTAGGTGGACCAACAGATTTGTGGCCTGTTAACATCAAAGAAATACTTAAAGATGCAAGAAAGACGAATAATCTTATTGTTGGAGTAGATCGTGGTTCTTTGTACTTAGAAGAATTAGGAATAACTCCTGATGTAGCGCTGGGGGATTTTGACTCATTAAAAAAAGCAGATCTAGCGGAAATTGAAAGCAATGTAAAAGATATTCGTTATTCAAATCCGGTTAAAGATTTGACTGATTCTGAATTGATGCTGCATACAGTTTTTGATGATTATCAGATTGATAATTTAAATATTTTGGGTGCAACGGGGGGCAGAATAGATCATTTTTTAATTAATTTATTAATGCTGCTCGATCCATCTCTGCGACAATTCGCTGAACAGGTCTCAATAATGGATAAGCAAAATAAAATTGTCTTTTTCAATCCGGGACGTCATGTAATAAAGAAAGTATCAGAGTACCCATATATTGGTTTTGCTGCTTTAACTGCAATTAAAGATTTTAATATTTTAGGTGCCCGTTATGAGTTGCACCATTATTCTGGAGATTATCCACGAGTGTTTTCTTCAAATGAATTTTTGCCGAATACTTCTCAATTTGAAATTAATTTTGAAAAAGGGATGCTTGCGGCGATTTATTCAAAAGATGTTAATCGCTTTCATAATCTTTAATGATTGGTTTAAAATAGAGGAAAAAGAATCGAGGATTAATTATGAAATATATTGATTTTGAAAAGAATGTGGCCGCTTTTGAAGATGGTCGCTATGAAGCAAGACTTGATCGCGCAAAACAAAATGTAGAAAATTAAATGCACAAAAACCATGTTCACGTTTTTGATAAGAAAAAGAAGAAGGAAGTAGCAACTATTAATGGCCTTGCTAGAAACGTTACTTACCAAGACTTGGGCTTGCCAACTAAATTGGGCGAAATGATTACTGAATATGCCTATACTCCAATTAAGGAAAGAATGGCTGATGAAATTTCAGATGATGATAAAAATCATAATATTATGAAATAATTTAAAAAAGGACAGCTGAAAAATCAGTTGTCCTTTTTTGATGTACAAAATTTTTAGCAAACAAAAAACCTTACAGATAAATCTGCAAGGCTGGTTATTAGGCACGAGTAACTTTACCAGACTTTAAAGCCTTGGTTGAAACCCATACGCGCTTTGGCTTACCGTCAACAAGAATGCGAACTTTTTGAAGGTTTGGCTTCCAAGCACGACGAGCTGAGTTCAATGAGTGTGAACGTTTGTTACCGAATGTGGTCTTCTTACCTGTTACGTAATCTTTAGCCATTTGCTAAACCTCCTTTATATATGGTGTCATACTTAATTAGGTTATCATATGTTTTGTCGCAATTCAACTTTTTTTAGGACGTATTTTATTTATTGATTACGGCAGTACTATGATAAAATAATAATCGTATATGTAGATAATAAGACGGAGGAAGAACATGGCTGTTAAGATCAAGACAAAAGATGGTTTGATTGATATTTCAAACGGTGTAATCGCAACTGTTGTTGGTGGCGCAGCTACGTCTAATTATGGCGTTGTGGGAATGGCTTCAAAAAATGCCATTCGTGATGGATTCGATGGAATTCTTAATCGTGCCAACTATAAGCGCGGTGTTGTTGTCAAGTCAGAAGATAACGAAATCACTGTTGATGTGTACATTATCGTAGGCTATGGGCTTAAGATTTCTGAAGTAAGTAAGAATGTTCAAGATAGTGTTAAATTTAATCTTTCTAATCAATTAGGAATTAACACTAAAGCCGTTAATGTAATCGTTCAAAGTGTAAAGGTACTTGACGAATAACGTAAGCGGAGGTTTTAAATAGTGGTTTTAAATGAAATAGATAGTAAGCAATTTAGAGATATGGTGCGTGTTGCCACCCACAGAATTGGTAAGAACGCTGAGTTTGTTAACTCATTGAACGTGTTCCCAGTTCCTGATGGTGATACTGGTACCAACATGAATTTAACTATTGAAAGTGGGGCAAGAGCCGTTTCTGAAAATCCTAGCAGCAATGTTGGTGATTTGACTGAAAGCTTAGCTAAAGGAATGTTGATGGGTGCACGTGGTAACAGTGGTGTTATTACTTCACAGTTGTTCCGCGGCTTTTACAAAGCTACTCAAGGCATGAAGACCTTAACTGCACAAGAATTGGCTAACGCCTTTTCAAATGGTGTAGCTACTGCTTATAAGGCAGTAATGAAACCTGTCGAAGGTACTATTTTAACTGTAGCTCGTGTTGCTGCTCAAGAAGGTGCTTCTAAGGCTAATGACACTGATGATGTTACTGAAGTAATGAAGGCAGTTGTTGAAGGTGCTAAGAAGGCTCTTAGATCAACTCCAGATTTACTTCCAGTATTGAAGCAAGTTGGTGTTGTTGACTCAGGTGGTCAAGGACTTTTGTTCATTTATGAAGGTTTCTTAGAAGGTCTTCTTGGTGAAAACTTTGCTGATCAATATCAACCTGACGAAACTGAAATGGATGAAATGATCAACGCAATGCACCACCAATCTTCTGTACAAAGTCAACTAGCTACTCAAGATATCAAGAACGGCTACTGTACTGAAATTATGGTTGACCTTAACGCTGACGTGCCAAACAAGAAGAAATTCGATTTGGAAGAATTCAGAAAGCACTTGTCAGGTTTGGGCGACTCACTTTTAGCTGTATCTGATGGTGAAATTGCTAAGGTTCACGTTCACACCGAACACCCTGGTGATGTCTTCAAGTACGGTAGTCAATTCGGTCAATTAGGCAAGATCAAGATCGACAACATGCGTATCCAACACGAAAGCATCGTTGATCAAGATAAAGAACAACAAGAATCAGTTGACTTTGCTGTTATTGCCGTAGCTTCTGGTAACGGTATTAGAAAATTGTTTGAAAGCGAAGGCGTAAACAGAATTATTTCTGGTGGTCAAACAATGAACCCATCAACCCAAGACTTTATTGATGCAATCAAGAAGTCAGGTGCTAAGAAGGCAATTGTTTTGCCAAACAATGGTAATATCGTGATGGCTGCTAAGCAAGCTGCAGAAGTTAGTGACATTCCAGTAGGTATCGTACCAAGCAAGACTATCTCGCAAGGTCTTACTGCAATGCTTTCATTTAACCCAGATGCTTCCGTTGATGATAACGTTGAAGCTATGTCAGAAGATCTCGACACTGTAGTTTCAGGTGAAGTAACTCAAGCTACTCGTGATACTGAAATTGACGACGTAGAAATTCACAAGAATGATTACCTTGGTATCATCGACGGTAATATTAAGGTTGATAACGCTGATTTGATCAAGACTACTACCGAAATGATCGAAAAGATGCTTGATGAAGATTCAGAAATTATCACTATTATGTATGGTCGTGATGCAAGCGAAGATGAGGCACAACAGGTTGTTGAAGCTCTTGAAGCCAGTCATGATGATCTTGAATTTGAAATTCATGATGGTGGTCAACCTGTATATCACTTCTTAGTATCAGTTGAATAAAAAATGATAGAAAACGCATTATTTGCCCCTGTAACAGATTTAAAAGGTGTAGGAACAAAAACTGCGGCTGATCTAGGTAGCTTAGGCATTTATAGTATTTATGATTTGCTCTTTTATTTTCCTTTTCGTTATGACGAATTGCAGACATTGCCTTTAGATCAAATCATGGATGGTCAAAAAGTAATGCTAAAGGGAATTGTAGCCACCGAACCTTTTGTTAGTCGTTTTGGTTATAAGAAGAGTCGCCTAAGTTTTAAAATGAGAATTGACCATGATGTAATCATGGTCAATTTTTTTAATCAGCCATGGCTTAAGAGCAAGATTGAAATTGGCGAAGAAGTAGCAATTTATGGTAAATATAATGTTGCTCGTCAAAGTCTTTCTGCCTTTAAATTTGTTGCAGTAAAAGAAAATGATAGTGGCATGGCGCCAATTTATCCTGTTAATCGTCATGTTAAACAAAAAAAGCTAGTTAATTTGATTAATTTAGCGGTAGATAGTTTCTTAGATAAAGTACAAGATATTGTTCCCCAGAGCATTAGAGAAAAATATCGTTTGTTGACTGATCAAGAGATTATTCAAAAAATGCATCATCCTAAAAATAGTACTGAAGCAAATCTAGCTAAAAGAAGTGCAATCTTTCGAGAATTTTTTATTTTTGAATTGCAGCTAGCTCTTTTGGCTAGCTATGATGGCAAACAAGCAGGCTATCCTAAAAATTATGATTTAAAAGAAATAGCTCAATTGACCTCTTCTTTACCGTTTGAATTGTCAGACGATCAAAAAGAAGTTGTTAATGAAATTTTTGCTGATATGCATTCATCAGGTCAAATGCGTCGTTTGTTACAAGGGGATGTAGGATCTGGTAAAACTGTTGTTGCAGTTTATGCTATTTTTGCGGCGATTACTGCGGGTTATCAAGCAGCTTTGATGGTGCCAACTGAAATTTTAGCTACACAGCACTTTAAAAAGATTGATGAATTACTGAGGCCCTTGGGCGTAAGAGTTGCTCTATTAACAGGTAATACCAAAACACTCGAGCGTAGAGAAATTTATCGTGAATTAACTGATGGCACGATTAATGTAGTAATTGGCACACACGCTTTAATTCAGAACAGTGTCATTTTTAAAAAGTTAGGCTTGGTAATCATTGATGAACAACACCGTTTTGGCGTTGGACAAAGACAGGCTTTAATTAATAAAGGTGATCAGCCTGATATTCTAGCTATGACGGCCACTCCAATTCCTCGAACGCTGGCTTTAACAGTATATGGAGATATGACTGTTTCTGAAATTCATCATATGCCTGCCGGTAGAAAACCAATCATTTCATCTTGGAAGACTAGTAGTCAGATGAAAGATGTTTATCAGAAAATGCAGGAGCAACTTGCACAAGGTTTTCAAATATATGCTGTTACGCCGCTGATTACTGAATCTGAAACATTGGATTTAAAGAATGCGGAGGAATTACATGCTAAGTTAAGTCATGATTTTCCTAATCAAAATGTGGTTTTGCTTCATGGTCAAATGCCCGGTCCTAAAAAGGACGAAATTATGACCGCTTTTGCTAGTGGAAAAATAAATATTTTGGTTACAACTAGCGTAATTGAAGTTGGAGTCGATGTGGCTAATGCCAATATGATGGTCATCTATAATGCGGATCGTTTCGGATTAAGTCAACTGCATCAGCTTCGCGGAAGAATTGGACGTGGTAAGACGCAAAGTTATTGCGTTTTTATAGCTGATCCGAAAACTGATTCTGGTAAAGCAAGAATGAAAATAATTGCTGCTACCAATGATGGCTTTAAATTAGCAGAAGAAGACCTTAAAATGCGTGGCGAGGGTGATCTTTTTGGTAAAGCTCAATCTGGATTGCCTGAATTTCGCGTGGGAGATGTAGTTAATAACTACAATACCTTGGTTGTTGCGCAAAAAGTGGCACGAGAATTAGTTCAGCAAGATCCGAAATTAGCTGATCATCAGACACTTAACCAAGTGCTAGAATATAAACAATTAGAACAAAATAGAATTTAAAAGATTGTGGTGAATTATATTGAGAACAATTGCTATTGATGCGATGGGCGGAGATAATGCGCCTGAAGCAATCGTTGAAGCTGTTTTAAAGGCAAAAGATGAAATGCCTGAAACTAAGTTTTTATTATTCGGTGATAAAGAACAATTACGTAATTTAATTCCTGCTGATCAAATTAATGATCAATTGGGCGTAGTTGCAACCGCCGAAGTGATTGCCGATGAAGATGAACCCGTTAAGGCAATTAGAAGAAAGAAAGATTCTTCAATGGTTGTAGCAGCAAACTTTGTTAAAGAAGGAAAGGCCGATGCTCTTCTTTCTTTAGGTAATACTGGTGCATTATTAGCCTGTGGTATTTTTATCATCGGTCGTATTAAGGGCATTACTCGTCCAGGCTTAATGCCAACCTTACCAGTTCAAAATAGTGATGACGGCTTTAATATGGTCGATGTAGGTGCCAATGCTAAGAGCAAACCTGAATATTTACTTCAATGGGCAGAAATGGCATCATATTATGCTGAAAAAATTCGTGGCATTCAAACTCCTCGCATCATGCTATTAAATAATGGTTCTGAAAGTGATAAAGGGGATGAGGTTCACCAAGCTGCCTATGAATTATTAAAAGATAGTGACCTTAACTTCCAAGGTAACATTGAGGGGAATGAATTATTACTAGGCAAAGCTGATGTAGTAGTTACAGACGGTTTTACTGGCAATGCTGTTCTTAAAAATATTGAAGGTACATCAAGCGTAATCTTGCATTTGCTAAAAGATAGCTTGTTAAACGGTGGTGTTATGACCAAATTAGGAGCTTTGATGGTAAAGGGCTCTTTATCAAGTCTTAAATCAAAGTTTGATACAGCTAAGTATGGCGGTGCAGTTTTGCTTGGAGTTAATGCACCAGTGGTTAAAACTCACGGCCGCTCTAATGAACGTCCAATTTATTTCACTTTAAAACAAGTTGATAAAATGATTAAAGAAAATTTGGTGCAAGATTTTAAAGACGAATTCGCTACAAAATAGTACAATAGTTTATTAAAAAGGAGAATTTGTATGACAGAAGAAGAAATTTTTAATAAAATTAAAACCTTAATTGCCGATAATTTTAATGTTGATCAAGATAAAATTACTGAAAATACTAATTTTAAAAATGATCTAGACGCTGATTCTATCGACTTAGTTGAATTTATTTTGCAACTTGAAGATGAATTTGGTTCAGAAATTCCTGATGACGAAGCTGAGAAAATTAAGACTGTTGGTGACGCTGTATTATATATTAAGTCACATCAAGGTTAATTTCCTAAAAAAAGCCCTATCGTTATTTGCATACGACCGACTTTGTGTTTATAATTAGAAAATAAATAGAAAAGATTAAACAGCTTTTAATAAAAAAAGCTATAAATGGAGGAATGACCTTTGGAAAAGCAGAGTGATCTATTACTAGATATACAGCACCTGCATACGGCGTACCGTTTGCAAGGGAAGTTCTATGATGCTGCGGACGATATTAATTTAACTTTAAAGCGCGACGAGATTTTAGCCATTGTTGGTGAATCTGGTTGTGGTAAAAGTACTATCGCTTCAAGTATTATTGGATTGTACGACCATAAAAATACTAAAGTTACAGGGGACATTCTTTATAATGAATTGAACCTTGTTGGTTTGAATGAATCATTGTTCAACAAGATTCGTGGAGATAAGATCGGGATGATCTTTCAGGATCCACTTGCTAGTTTAAATCCATTAATGCGTGTTGGTGACCAAGTTGCCGAGACTCTTTATTACCATACTGATATGGATGAAAAAGCACGTCACGCACGAGTTATTGAATTATTTAATCAAGTAGGAATGCCTAGACCTGAAGAAATGTACGAGATGTACCCACATGAACTTTCAGGTGGTTTGCGTCAGCGTGTAGTTATTGCGATGGCTATTGCATGTAAGCCAGAAGTAATTATTGCTGATGAACCAACTACTGCTTTGGATGTAACTATTCAAGCTCAAATTTTGGACTTGCTAGAAGATATTCAAAGACAGTCACATTCAGGTATTATCTTGATTACCCACGACTTGGGCGTTGTGGCTGAGACTGCTGATGAAGTTGCGGTTATGTATGCTGGACAAATTGTTGAAAAATCAGATGTTAAGACAATTTTTGAAAATCCACTTCATCCATATACAAGATCACTTCTTAATTCAATGCCTCAATCTGATGATACTGATGAAGACCTTCATGTTATCAAGGGTACTGTACCATCTCTTAAGAATATGCCACGTAGTGGTGATCGATTTGCTGCAAGAATTCCTTGGATTCCTGCAAGTGCCCATGAGGAGGAGCCACGTGTTCATGAGGTAGCACCTGGTCACTGGGTAAGATGTACCTGCTGGAAGACATTCCACTTTGAGGATGAAGACAGTACGCAAAAAGCAACAGCAGCAAGCGGGGAGTAATTTATGGCAAAAGAAATTATCCAAATAAAAGATTTAAAAGTCTATTACCCAATTCGCTCCGGCTTTTGGAACAGAATTACAGATTATGTTCGTGCCGTTGATGGTGTAAACTTCTCAATTAACGAAGGTGAAACCTACGGTTTGATTGGTGAATCTGGTTCTGGTAAATCAACTACCGGTAAAGCAATCGTTGGGGTTGAAAAAGTTACTGGCGGACAAATCATGTATAAGGGTTTGGACGTCACTAAGGCAAGCAATCGTAAGAAGCTTGATTATAACAAAGATGTTCAAATGATTTTCCAGGATTCAATGTCAAGTTTGAACCCTCGTAAGAGAATTGAAGACATCATTGCTGAACCAATTAGAAACTTTGAAAATTTGACTACTGATCAAGAACGTGATCGTGTACAGGACTTGCTTGACATCGTAGGGATGCCTAGTGATGCAATTTACAAGTACCCACATGAATTCTCTGGTGGTCAACGTCAAAGAATTGGTGTCGCTCGTGCCGTTGCTACTAACCCTAAATTAATTGTTGCCGACGAACCAACTTCTGCTTTGGACTTATCAGTTCAAGCTCAGGTTTTGAACTTCATGAAGCATATTCAACAACAATACAACATTGCATATCTCTTCATTTCTCACGACTTAGGTGTTGTTAAGCACATGTCAGAAAACTTAGCTATTATGCACCGTGGTCGTTTGGTTGAATTAGGTAGTCGTGAAGAAATTTACAAGCACCCAATTCACATTTATACTAAGCGACTTCTTTCTGCTATTCCTCAAGTTGACGTTGAACATCGTGAAGAACATAAGAAACACCGTGAACAAGTAGAAAAAGAATTCGAGGAAAACCAAGGCAAATGGTATGACAAGGACGGACGTGTATATCCATTGCAACAGGTTGCACCTAAGCACTGGGTAGCATTGCCTGAAGATATGGCTCAAGAAGCTGAACTCGAAGAACGAGAAGAAAAGGAGAGTGATTAAGCATGTGGAAAACAATCTTACGGCGTTTGTTAATCATGATCCCACAATTGATTATCTTGAGTCTGTTGGTCTTCTTGCTTGCTAAGATGATGCCAGGTGACCCATTCAGTGGATCAATTAACCCTAACACCGACCCTAAACAAATCGAAGCTTTAAGAAGAGCTGCTGGTCTTTATGATCCATGGTATGTTCAATACTTTAGATGGGTAGGCAACTTATTCCATGGTGATCTTGGTACAAGTTATATTCAACACGTACCTGTAACATCATTAATTGCAGACCGTGCAAATAATACTTTCTGGTTATCACTTTTGACAACTATCTTAACTTATAGTATTGCGATTCCTCTTGGTATTACTGCTGGTCGTCACCAAGACCAATGGCAAGATACTGGTGTACAAATTTTTAACTACATTACTTTAGCTACACCGGGCTTCGTATTCTATATCTTAGGATTATGGCTCTTCGGCTTTACCTTGGGTTGGTTCCCAATTTCAGGTTCAGTTTCAGCCAACGCCTCAGGATTCTGGGGTGTACTTGGCAGTAGACTTTACCACATGATTTTTCCAGCTATTTTGTATGCCTTGATTGCTACTACTGGTACTGTACAGTACTTGAGAACAGGTATTGTTGATAACAAGGTTGAGGACTACGTTAGAACTGCCCGCAGTAAGGGTGTTCCTGAAAATGTAGTTTTCCATAAGCATATTTTGAGAAATTCATTATTGCCAATTGCTGCCTTCCTTGGTAACACTATTACTGGTCTTCTTAGTGGTTCAATGATTATTGAAAGTGTCTTCAGTTATCCTGGTATGGGTAAGTTGTTCCTTGACTCAATCAGTCAACGTGACTACACCACTTTAACTGCTTTGATTCTTATCTTTGGTATCTTGACTCTAATTGGTAACTTGCTCTCAGATATCATCATGAGTATTATTGACCCACGTATTAGAATTCAATAGGGAGGAGAGAAGAAATGGCTGATAAAAAGAAAGATACTGCTACAAAGAAAGCAAGTAAAAAAGACGCTACACCGAAGGCTACTCTCCCACCTTCTGGATTCAGGGTGGCTGTACGTGAAATTTTACGTTCTAAGTCTGCACTTACAGCTTTAATTATCATTATTTTAATTTTATTGCTTACTTTCGGTGGTTCATTGTTTTTGAACAGAGCACAAATTACTGAAATGAACATCGTTGACGCATACTACGGTTGGGGCCAAGGGGGTCACCTTCTAGGTACTGACGATGGTGGTCGTGATATTTTGAAACTGCTCATCATGGGTGGACGTAACTCAATCATGATCGGTATCTCAGTTACTGTAATTACTGAAATTGTTGGTTTGGTAGTCGGATTAGTTTCTGGTTACTACGGTGGTGTTGTTGATGTCATCATCATGAGAATAGTTGACTTCATTCAAATTTTGCCACAAATGCCAATTATCATTGTTTTGACTACAGTTATTCCTAACTACAACGCTGTGACTTTGGTATTCTTGATTGCCATGTTTGGATGGACGACGACGGCACGTTACTACCGTTCATTCATCCTTTCACAGCGTGACCGTGACTATGTTTTGGCATCAAAGACTTCAGGTTCATCTAACTTCCAAATTATGTTCCGTGAAGTTTTGCCTAACATCACTTCAATGATTATCATCGACGTTGTTTTGACTATTGCTGGTAACATCGGTATTGAAACTAGTTTGTCCTTCTTAGGCTACGGTTTGCCAACCACTACACCATCACTTGGTACTTTGATTGGATTTGCTGATGACCCAGTTAACGTTATTAACCGTCCATGGTTATGGCTCCCAGCTACTATCTTGCTTTTGGTTATTTCCTTAAGTATTAACTATGTTGGTCGTGCCTTACAACGTGCAGGTGACGCAAGACAACGTGAAAATTAATAAATTAATAAAAGCATTAAAAACAGCTCTATCGCTTGATAGAGCTGCTTTTATTTTGATTTTATAATAATAAGGTTATGGAACTAGCTTAAAATAAAAATTAAAATTATTTTCATAAAACTATTGAAAAATTAATAAAACATGGTATTATTTAATCATCAACTTGATTCCCAAAACAAAACAGAAATAATAAGCCGAATATGGAGGCATATAAGTATGAAGAAAACACAACTTTTAGGATCAATCGGATTGGTTACAGGTGCTGTTTTAACTTTAGCAGCCTGTGGTCAAAAGACTAATAATAATGCGGGCGCTCACGATGCTAAGAAATTTAAAGAAGCTACTCCTGTAAAAGAAGTTAAAAAAGGTGGTACATTATCTTATGCTCTTGAAGTAGATACCCCCTTTACTGGTATTTTCAACAATGAGTTATCAACTACTACAACTGATTCAGAAGTAGCACAATTTGGTAACGAATCATTATTTAGTACTGATGATAGCTACAAGATTAATAATAAAGGTGCAGCTACATTTAAGCTTGATCGTAAGGCTAAGACTGTAACAATTGAAGTTAAGAAGGGGGTTAAATGGTCAGATGGTAAGCAAGTAACTGCTAAGGATCTTGAATACGAATATGAAATCATGGCTAACAAGGGTAGTAAGTCACAACGTTATACTGCTTCGCTTCAAAATATTGTCGGCTTAACTGAATATCATGATGGCAAATCTAAGACCATTTCTGGTATTGAAATGCCAGATGGTGAAAATGGTAGGAAGATTGTAATCCACTTTAAGGAAATGAAACCAGGTATGCTTCAATCAGGTAACGGCTTCTTCCTTGAATCAGCAAGTCCATACCACCAATTGAAGAACATCCCATTTAATAAGTTAGAATCCTCAGATGCCGTACGTAAGAATCCTATCTTCTTTGGCCCATACAAGATTAGCAAGATTGTTCGTGGTCAATCAGTAACTTGGGTTCCTAACAAGTACTACTGGAGAGGTACTCCAAAACTTGATAAGATTACCGTTAGTGTTGTTAACCCTAACTCAGCTTCACAAGCAATTAAGAGTCATAAATTTGATGTTGCAGGTGTAATTAATTCTCAATGGCAACAAGTTAAGAATACTAAAAATGTAAACTTTATTGCTAATATTCCACTTCAATATAGCTACATGGGCTTTAAGGTTGGTAAGTGGGAAGATGGCAAGAATGTCATGAATCCTAAGGCTAAGATGAACAATAAGTCATTACGTCAAGCTATGGCTTATGCAATGAACATTGATGCTGTAGAAAAGCGTTACACTTCTGGTTTAACTTTCAGAGTACCAACTTTAATTCCTGAACAATTCGGTGATTACTTCGATAAAGATATTACAGGCTACACTTACAACCTTAAGAAAGCTAACCAATTGCTTGACAAGGCTGGTTACAAGAAGAAGGGTACTTATCGTGTACAACCTAACGGCAAGCCATTGACAATTCACCTTGCAGCTATGACTGGTTCATCAACTCAAGAACCAATCATCAGAAACTACATCCAACAATGGAAGAAGATCGGTTTGAACGTTAAGTTAACTGGTGGTCGTTTGATGGAATCTAATTCATTCTACGATAAGGTTCAAAATGATTCTAAGGATGTTGACGTCTTCATGGCTGGTTGGTCACTCTCAAGTGAACCATCACCAAATGACCTTTACAACGAAAAGGCACCATTCAACTTTACTCGTTTCGTAACCAAGAAGAACACTCAACTTCTTGATGAAATAGACTCACAAAAAGCCTTCAATACTAAGTACCGTGTAGATAAGTTCCATGAATGGCAAAAATACATGTTTGATCAAGCATATGTAGTTCCAACTGTTAATGCTTACAGTATTCAAGCAATTAACAGTAAGATCACTGGTTACTCATTGAAGCCATCACAAGGAAACAACGGCTTCCCATTATGGTACAAGGTTGGTTACGCTAAGTAAAATCTGAATCATTAGTAATACTATTCTCCAAACTCTAAACATAAATAATTCTTTATCTAGACTTTCATATTAAAATCTAATAACTAACACAAGAAAACAGGTATCTCAAAATGAGGTACCTGTTTTTTAATACCGTTGTAACTTTTTTGTAATAGTGCTAAGATGAGGAAGTCAACTTGCCTCGAGTTATGGAGGATTTTTACTAATGAAAAAGGCAAAACTTTTTGCTGGTATTACGCTGCTATCAGGTGCAGCACTTACATTAGCGGCTTGTGGTAAATCTGGCTCTAATGCCAATGAAGCTTCTAACGCCGCTAAATTTAGCCAAGCTGTTCCAACTAAAGCCACTAAAAATGGTGGTACAGTAAAGGTTGCGGTTGAAACTGATACACCATTTACTGGAATTTTTAATGATGAACTTTCAACTTCTAATACTGATAGTGAAGTTATGCAATATGGTGCTGAGAGTCTTTTTGGTACCGATGATCACTATGTGTTCAACAATAAGGGTGCAGCTACTATTAAGATTGATCAAAAGGCTAAGACTGCAACCATTGAGATTAAGAAGGGTGTTAAGTGGTCAGATGGTAAGCAAGTAACCGCTAAAGACTATGAATATGCTTACGAAATCATTGCTAACAAAGAATCAAAATCTCAACGTTACACTTCAAGTTTAGCTGACTTAGTTGGTTTGGAAGAATACCACGAAGGCAAAGCAGATTCTATTTCAGGTCTTGAAATGCCAGATGGTGAAAATGGTCGTAAGGTTGTTCTTCACTTTAAGACTATGAGACCAGGTATGAACACTAGTGGTAATGGTTATATTTGGGAAGCAGCTGCACCATACCACTACTTAAAAGATGTTAAATTCAAAGACTTAATGTCTAGTGATAAGATTCGTAAGAGACCGTTGTTCTTTGGTCCATACAAGTTACAAAAACTTGTTCGTGGTCAATCAACCACTTGGGTTCCTAACGAATATTACTACAAGGGCAAGCCAAAGCTTACTAAGATTACTGCTAGTGTAATTAATCCTAACTCAGTTGCTCAAAGTATTAAGTCAAACAAATTTGATGTTATTAAGGTTATTAACTCACAATGGCCAAATGTCAAGAATACTAAGGGCGTAAACTTTGTTGCTCAAGTTCCACTTTCATATAGTTACCTCGGCTTTAAGGTAGGTAAGTGGGAAAATGGTAGAAATGTCATGAATCCACATGCTAAGATGAACAATAAGGCTCTTCGTCAAGCAATTGGTTACGGTATGAATGTAAACCAAGTTGCTAAGCGTTACTCATACGGCTTAAGCTTTAGAATTCCGACTTTAATTCCTAAACAATTTGGTGATTACTTCGATAAGGATGTAAAGGGCTACACTTACAACCTTAAGAAGGGTAACGAAATTTTGGACAAGGCAGGCTTTAAGAAGAAGGGCAAGTATCGTGTACAACCAAATGGTAAGCCTTTAACTATCCGTCTTGCAGCTATGACTGGTACTTCAAACCAAGAACCAATCGTTCAAAATTACATTCAACAATGGAAGAAGATGGGCTTGAATGTTAAGTTGACCGGTGGTCGTTTAATTGAATTCAACTCATTCTACGATAAGGTTCAACATGATGATCCATCAGTAGATATGTTTATCGGTGCCTGGTCACTTTCAAGTGAACCATCACCAAACGACCTTTACGGTGAAAAGTCACCAATGAACTATTCTCGTTTCGTAACTAAGAAGAATACTCAACTTCTTGATGAAATGGACTCACAAAAGGCATTTAATCACAAGTACCGTGTAGATAAGTTCCACGAATGGCAAAAGTACATGGACGACGAAGCATACGTTCTTCCAGTATCTAATAGTTATGAAATTACTGTAGTTAACAAGAAACTCTCAGGTTACTCACTTAAGCCATCTGACTCAATGGGTAATGGTTTCCCTAACTGGTACAATGTTGCTTATACTAAGTAAAATTAAGCTTAAAAACGAAAAGTCACTTCTAATTCTAGAAGTGACTT
>CAKNLX010000014.1 GCA_930989465.1 uncultured Lactobacillus sp.
ACAAGAATGATTATGTTTTAATCGATACTGCCGGTCGTTTAGAAATAGACGAACCATTAATGGAAGAATTGGAACGTGTTAAGAAAGTTGCACAGCCAGATAACATCCTTTTAGTAGTTGATGCCATGACTGGTCAAGCAGCTACAGACGTTGCTAAAGGCTTTGATGAGCGACTTGATGTTACCGGAGTAATTTTAACTAAGTTAGACGGTGATACTCGTGGTGGTGCTGCACTTTCAATTCGTGCAGTTACTGGTAAGCCAATTCTATTTACTGGTCAAGGTGAAAAACTAAGTGATTTGGATGTCTTCCACCCAGATCGAATGGCTTCCAGAATTCTTGGGATGGGTGATATGCTTTCCTTAATTGAGAAGGCACAACAAGATTACGATGCCAAGGAAGCTGAAAAAGTCGCTGAAAAGATGCGAGAAAACACTTTTGACTTCAATGATTTTGTTGATCAAATGAAGCAAGTGCAAAAAATGGGCCCGCTTGATCAAATTATGAAGATGATTCCTGGGATGGCAAATAATCCACAGTTGAAGAACTTAAATGTTGATCAAAAGCAAATTGATCATACAATTGCCATTGTTTATTCAATGACTGAAGCAGAACGTGAGGATCCAGATTTGTTGAATCCAAGTCGCAGAAGAAGAATTGCTGCCGGTTCTGGTCGCCCCGTTGTCGAAGTTAACCGTATGATTAAACAATTTAAACAAATGCGGGAAATGATGAGCAAGATGACTAAGGGCAATATGAAGGGATTAAGCAACTTGCCAGGGATGGATTCACCAATGGCCAAGATGGCTATGCGTCGTTTAAATAAGAACTTTAAGAAGAACAAAAAGAAGCGTATGCGTAAGATTAAGAGATTCCATTCTTAAAAAAATAAAGGTGTTAAGGAAAAACACTTTACACCCATTTGTTTTGGTGGTATATTATTAATCGTTAAGTTTTAGGAGGAAATTAATTTATGTCAGTTAAAATTCGTATGCACCGTGCTGGTGCCAAGAGAAAGCCATTTTACAGAATCGTTGTTGCAGACTCACGTATGCCACGTGATGGTCGCTTCATCGAACAAGTTGGTTACTACAACCCAGTTTCACAACCAAAGGAATTGAAGCTTGACGAAGACAAGATCTTTGAATGGTTACAAAAAGGTGCACAACCTTCAGACACTGTTAGATCACTTCTTTCAGGTGCTGGCTTGATGGCTAAGTTGCACGATGCAAAATACAACAAGTAATTTTGCGATTATTTAAAAGCTTGATGCCAAGTGCTTCAAGCTTTTTTTATTACTTAAAAAGGAGCATGCATGGAATATTTTGACGTTGCACGAATTTTAACAACTCATGGATTGAATGGTGAAGTCAAAGTTAACGTGATTACGGACTTCCCAGAAGAGCGTTTTGCTGAAGGGATGCATTTATCACTTAGAAGCGATACTAAACGTGTATTGACTATTGAAAAAAGCCGTCCATTTAAACAATTTTGGTTAATTCAATTTAAAGAAATTACAGATATTGATCAAGCAGAAAAATTACGAGGCCAAATCCTGGTAGTAAGCGAAGAAGATCGTGGCGAATTACCTGACGGTGTTTATTATTATAAAGACATCTTTGATTGCGATGTGATTGATGAAGAAACTGGTAAAAATATCGGTAAAATCGTTGATATCCAATCTCCAGGTGCAAATGATATTTGGCTTGTACGTGAAGATAGTGGCAAGGAATATTGGATTCCAAACATTGCCGATGTTGTTAAAAAAGTTGATGTAGCTGCCAAAAAAGTTTATGTAGAATTAATGGAGGGGTTACGAGATGAAGATTAATGTATTGACGCTTTTTCCCGACATGTTTACACCTTTGAAAGTATCGATGTTAGGACGTGGTTTAGAAGATGGTAAGTGGGATCTCAATTTAGTTAATTTCCGTGATTTCACAACAGATGTACATCACCACGTAGATGATACTCCTTATGGCGGCGGCGCTGGTATGGTACTCCAAATCATGCCAATTAAAAAAGCACTTAATTCTTTATCTTCTACTGGTAAAGTTATTATTACCGCTCCACAAGGAAAAACTTTTAATGAACAAATGGCACAAGACTGGGCAAAAGAAGATGAATTAACTTTTATTTGTGGTCACTATGAAGGCTTTGATCAAAGAGTCTATGACTTAGCCGATGAAACTGTTTCAATTGGAGATTATGTGCTAACCGGTGGGGAATTACCAACTATGAGTATGATTGATGCTACTGTTCGACTTTTGCCTGGTATTTTAGGTAACGCTGCTAGTCCAGTAGAAGAAAGCTTTTCACATGGCTTATTAGAATATCCGCAATATACTCGCCCAGCTGATTTTGAAGGTCAAAAAGTGCCTGAAGTATTAACTAGTGGCAATCACCAAAAAATAGCTGAGTGGCGACACAAAGAAGCGCTTAAAGCAACTTATCTTCATCGTCCTGATATGTTAAAAGATCGTCAGTTGACTATTGAAGAAAAGAAAATGCTAGAAGAAATCAAGTCAGAGCTTGATTAAGCTGGCTTGATTTGTTAAACTATTCATCGTGGCAAGTGTCACTAATTAAAGTTATGGGTGTTCCGCTGACGCTGGTGCGTGGATGAATGCCGAAGAAGGAGAAAAATATATTATGGATCCATTAATTCAAGAATTGACTAAAGAACAAATTCGTGACGATATTCCTGCTTTCCGTGCAGGTGATACTGTTACTGTTCACGTACGTGTTGTTGAAGGTACTCACGAACGTATTCAGTTGTTCGAAGGTGTTGTAATTAAGAAGAAGGGTACTGGCATCGGTGCTACTTACACTGTTCGTAAGATTGCTTCAGGTGTTGGTGTTGAAAGAACCTTCCCAGTTAACGACCCACGTGTTGCTAAGGTTGAAGTTAAGCGTCATGGTCGTGTGCGTCGTGCTAAGCTTTACTACTTACGTGAACGTCACGGTAAGTCAGCAAGAATTGCTGAAGCACGTCGTTAATCATAACGTCGATATAGAAAAGCTAGTTCCAAACGGAACTAGCTTTTTTGTTTTGATAAATATTTTTAAAGTAATTTATATATAAGTGATAATTATTTAATAATATATTTTAAGTTTGTGAATAATAATATCGTGGAACTCATGTGAAACTGCAAATTAAAATCACAAAGTTACTTTAATATACAGTTGTAACATTGATAATATACTAAATCTTAATTGTGAAGTAAATTTCACAAGCAGAGATATTGAGTGTGGAATTAAAGCGAAAGCCGCCATTTATCCACAATGGCGGCTTTTAATTAATATTAAATTGATTACATTATACTATATTTAATTTAGATGTAAAATAATTTTGACTAATATTATAATTAATATATCAGAAATAGAAACAGGTGAGATGATTGAATTATCCTAAAGAATTACTGGCAGAAGTAAAAGAGAGATCAAAGGGCATGCGTTTAGAAGGAATTAATTCAGGAAGTGGCCCAAGACATCCCTTACTAATGATCGTAGGCGAAGCGCCAGGACGCAATGAAATCGTTAATAATATTCCATTTAGTGGTGACGCCGGAAAGGAACTGGATAAATCACTAAAGCAAATTGGTTTATCACGAGATCAAGTTTATATTACTAGTGCTGTTCGTAGCCGCCCTTTTAGTGTGAAAAAAGTTTTTAGTAAACGAGAAAATAAAGAAGTAATTAAAAGACCAAATCGTAAACCTACTAAGAAAGAAGTGTTAGCACATGCTCCTTTTTTAGACTATGAAATGCATTACGCAGATCCACAAGTCATTGTTGCTTTAGGTAACACCGGATTAGAGCGACTGCTTGGCCCAGGTCATAAGATTTCTGCTGAACATGGTAAGGTTATTGAGAATACACCAATTCTTGAACTTAATGAAGCTAAAGATGGATATGTTTGGTCGAAAAAGAAATATACGGTTATTCCAGAATATCATCCTGCGGCTGTATTTTATAATCGTAAATTAAGTGATGATATTGTAAAAGATTGGGAAGCGATAAAACCTTACATCGATAAAGAAAGAGAAAATAATGAGTAACGAAACTTTTTTAATCCCTATTAGACAAAATAATGATTTATCCGATATTGCTCTTAATGAGTTGCGAATGGATTTGGATGAGCATCCCTTGCACCAAAGAGCTTATGCAGAGCTAGCCTATTTACCGGGTAACAGCCGTAAATATAGTCTTAACAGTGTGAAAACAATTGATAGCCCATTAAGAAATAAAAAGATCTTATTTTTAGGTTCTTCTGTCACATTTGGTTTTGGTGCATTAGGGGAATCTTTTGTAGACTACTTATGGAAAAAAGATGGCATTGCTGCTATTAAAGATGCAGAAAATGGCACTACTTTGGTAGATCAAGATGCCAGTTATCATGGTGATTCTTATGTTGCTCGTTTTAAGGAAAATCTTAAAACACCAATTGATATGTTGGTTTTGCAACTTTCTACTAATGATGCGCGTACAAACCAGAAGCTGGGAGAAATTAGTCAAAATGACCATTTTGATGTAAAAACAATTATCGGTGCGATGGAATATATTATTAGTCAAGCTCTGACTACATGGCATTGTCCAATTTTGATCTATACAAATCCTTATTTTGAAAGTGATTTGTATAATCAGATGGTAAAAGCAACACATCAATTAGCTAAAAAATGGAATATTAAAGTTCTGGATTTATATAATGATCCGAATTTTAAAGACCAACCTGCTCTTTATATGGCAGACGAAATTCATCCGACCCGTGCAGGTTATTTAGAAAAATGGCTGCCAGTTTTTGAAAATAAATTAACTGAAATTTTGACGAAAAAATAAACCCAAGCTTTTTGCTTAGGTTTAAATATTAATCGATATTATTTCTGTAAAGGCCAACTACTTTACCTAAAATACTTACTTTGGATAAGATAATTGGTGCCATTGTATCGTTTTCTGGTTGTAAACGGTAGTGATCGTTCTCTTTATAAAAGCGTTTAACTGTAGCTTCATTTTCATCAGTCATGGCTACGACAATTTCGCCGTTATTAGCGGTATTTTGCTTTCTGACAATGACGCTGTCACCGTTTAAAATTCCCGCATTAATCATACTCTCACCGTGAACTTTTAACATGAAGAGTTCACCAGCATCGTTTTCAAGATCAGGTGGAAGTGGAAAATATTCATCTATGTCTTGAACTGCTAAGATAGGTTGACCAGCAGTGACCACACCAACAACTGGGATTTTCTTTGGCTTAATGCCCAATTCCTTTTTACCTTCATCGGTAATTTCAAGTGCACGAGGCTTAGTTGCATCCTTGATTAAAAGACCTTTGCGTTCTAAGCGGGCTAGATGACCGTGAACAGTAGATGTAGAAGAAAGTTTGACCGCAGCACAAATCTCTCGCACTGTCGGTGGAAAACCACGGCGTTCTACAGTATCATAAATATAGCGTAAAATTTCTAGTTGTTTAGTATCGTTGTTTTTCTTAGACATAATTTTTCTCCGTTATTGTAAAAAAGATAGTATTTATGATTATTTTAACAAATAAATAGCATAATCTCAAACAAATGTTCTATAAAAAGCATCTTTTTTTATTGTATAAAATACGGTAGACTAAAGATTGTTAATGTGAGGTGAATATAAAATGAATAAAGATGCAATGAGTAAAGAAGAAGAAAAAAAGGTAACTAATCGAATTAATGAACTTTACCATAAGAAAGAAAAGGAAGGCTTAACTCCCGAAGAGGAACAAGAACGTAAAGAACTTCACAAAAAATTCCTTGCCAACTTCAGAGCTGCATTTAAGCAAGACGTTGAAAATATGGTAATTATCGATAAAAACGGTAAAGAAGTAACCTCAGAAAGAGCAAAACGTGCTCAAAGAAGAAAAGGTCTTAGAAAAGATTAATTAAGCCTTTTAAAAAAGTGAAAAATTATGTAAGATATTATTGTTAGTTAGGTGGAGAATATAATATGAATTTAGGTTTAGCAATATTTTTGATTATTATTGCACTTTTAGTTGGTGCAACAGCAGGTTTCTATGGTGCAAGAGCATACATGAAGAAGTATTTTAAGGAAAATCCTCCTATTAGTGAAGATATGATCGTTGCTATGATGTCTCAAATGGGACAAAAGCCTTCTAACAAGAAGGTTCATCAAGTAATGAACATGATGAAGCATCAACAAAAGTAATTATTAGATTATTTTGTGGTGTTAAGGCGAAGGATTATTCCTTCGTCTTTTTTGGTGTTCTTTTTAAAGAATGGAGTGAGTAAATGAACATATTTAAAAAATTGGGTTGGTTTTTTAAACAAGAAAGGAAACGTTATATTATCGGAATTACTTTTCTTGCATTAACTTCATTAGCTAATTTGATTCCTCCTAGAGTATTAGGACTGATGGCAGATCAATTGGATAAGGGGCATATTTCGTGGAGCGAATATGGTGCATTAATTCTTGCCGTTTTAGCTGCTGCCATTACTCTTTATGTTTTACGCTATTTTTGGCGTAAGCAAATTTGGGGTGGAGCTGCCGAGCTTGAACGACAAATGCGTTCAAAATTATTTGATCATTTTATGATTATGGATCGTACCTTTTATCAACGTCATCGTACTGGAGATTTAATGGCTCATGCGACTAATGATGTTACCGCGATTCAAAATGTAGCCGGAGATGGTGTATTAACTTTAGTTGATTCCTTAGTAATGGGATTATCAACTATGATTGCCATGATTATTTTTGTAGATTGGCGATTAACGATCGTTGCATTATTGCCTTTACCATTTTTAGCTCTTGGTGCTTGGAAATTGGGTGATCATTTGCATGATGCGTTTGATAAGTCTCAAGCCGCATTTTCAAGGTTAAACAATAAAACGCAAGAATCAATTACTGGTATTAAAGTTTTGAAGACTTTTGGTCAAGACAAGGAAGATACAGCTGCTTTTGATGAGATGGTCGATGATACCATTAAAATCAATAAAAAAGTTTTTGTTTGGGATTCATTATTTGATCCTTTAGGGACGGCAGTCATTGGTGCGACCTATGTAATTACTATCATTTATGGCGGTTTATTAGTTACCAATCATGTTTTATCAATTGGGCAACTAGTTTCATTTATTGCTTATATTTCAAATATGGTTTGGCCAATGTTTGCAATTGGCTATTTGTTCAATATTTTAGAACGTGGTAGTGCTAGTTACGACCGTGTAGAAAAGCTTTTGCAAGAAAAGCCTTTAATCACTGATGAACACGCAGATACCACACTTTCTGCACAAGATTTGCAAGGAGACTTGCATTATCAAATAAAGTCTTTTGCTTATCCGGATGAAAAAGACATTCCTGTTTTGAAAAATATTGATTTCACTTTAAAACCCGGCCAAACGCTAGGATTAGTGGGCCGAGTTGGTGCAGGAAAGACTACGATCATTGAGCTATTATTAAGAGAATTTGATCAATATGACGGTCAAATTACATTAAATGGCAAAGATATTCGAACAATTCCATTGAAATTGTTACTCAGTCAGATTTCGTATGTACCACAAAATAATTTTTTGTTTTCTACTAGTATTGGAAAAAATATTGCTTTCTCTTCAGCTGATGCGGATCAGGATGATATTACTTCTGCGGCTCAAAAGAGTGATTTACATGAAGATGTTTTAAAGATGCCAAAGGGTTATCAAACTTTAGTAGGAGAAAATGGACTTTCATTATCTGGTGGTCAACGACAAAGAATGTCGATTGCTCGTGCTGTATTAAAAGAAAGTCAAATTCTGATTTTAGATGATGCCCTGTCTGCCGTAGATGCAAAAACTGAAACCAAAATTTTGTCAGCTTTGAAAAAAGAAAGAGCAAATAAGACAACCATGATTGCAGCTCATCGTTTAACTTCAGTTATGGATGCAGATTTAATTCTGGTATTGAAGAATGGTCAAATTGTTGAACGAGGTAATCATCAACAATTGCTCAAAGAAAATGGTTGGTACGCTGAGATGTGGCGTAGACAAGAAAACGGAGGTGAAGATATAGATGAATGATGAAAACCAAGAATCAATTTGGGCTAAGGCAGTTCCATTTAAAGAACAGGTTGCCATTTTTAAACGTCTGATGAAGTTTGTTAAGCAATTTAAAACTGAAATGATTATCGCCTTATGTGGTGCCTTTTTAGTTAGTGTAATCAACATTCTATTGCCTAGGGGATTGCAATACTTTCTAGATCATTTTTTGCTTCATCAAAGTACATCAGTTCAAATTATTTTATTTGCAGGATTGTTGTATGCAATTGGATCGATTCTTAAAGCAATAATTCAATTTACCTATCAATATTTCTTTGCATTGGGCTCAGAAAAAACATTAGAAAGTGTAAGACGGGCTTTATATCGTAAATTGCATCAATTAGGGATGCGCTATTTTGATCAAACACCAGCTGGCTCAATTGTTTCAAGAGTAACCAATGATACGATGACGCTTAGCAATTTCTTGACTGTTTTATCTACGGTAGTAATAGGTTTGTTTTCCGTTATCACTGCCTTAGTGGCGATGTTTACTACTAATGTGGTTGCAGGTTGGCTTGTATTGCTTTTTGTGCCTGTTTTGTTGTTTGTAATTTGGCTTTATTCACAAAAAAGTTCTCGTCTTTATCGTAATTATCGAGAACGTTTGAGTAGAATTAATACTAATTTAAACGAATCAATTGAGGGCGTATCAATCATTCAGCAGTTTAATCAAGAGAAGAGAATGACGAATCATTTTGAAGGCGAAAATGGTGGTTTGATGCAAACCAGGTTTAACATGATCCGGGTTAATTCACTATTATTATCACCTTTGACAAGTTTACTTTATTCACTTGCGTTAGCTGTTTCATTAATGTATTTTGGCTTTCCTTTGAGAGAAGTCTTTGTGCCGGCAGGTGTAGTCTATGCTTTTTCACAATATATCTCGCAATTATTTAATCCTATATCTACTATGATGGATCAAATGACTTTCTTCCAAGATGGGATTATTGCTGGAAAAAGAATTTTTAGGATTTTAGATGATCAGCAGTATGAACCACGCCAAGAGGCAGAAGCTGGGTTAACGATTAATCAAGGGAAAATTGAATTTAAGCATGTTAGTTTTTCTTATGATGGCAAGCATGAAATTTTACATGATGTCTCATTTGTAGTTAATTCTGGTGAAACACTTGGAATCGTGGGACACACGGGTTCAGGCAAAAGCTCTATTATTAACGTGATGATGCGTTTTTATGAATTTGGCAAAGGCCAAGTTCTAATTGATGATGTTGATATCAGAAAATATTCAAAAGAAGAACTACGTAAAAAATTAGGTTTGGTTTTGCAAGAACCATTTATGTTTTATGGCGATATTGCATCTAATATTCGTTTATATAATCAAAAAATTACTGATGATCAAATTAAAAAGGCAGCTAAGACTGTTCAAGCAGATCAATTTATTGAAAAGATGCCTGGTAAATATCATGCTAAGGTAATCGAAGGTGGAGCAGAACTTAGTCAAGGTCAACGCCAATTGATTTCATTTGCTAGAACTTTGGTAACTGATCCGAAAATTTTGGTTTTAGATGAAGCAACCGCAAATGTTGATACGGAAACGGAAACTTTAATTCAGGAAGGATTAAAGAGACTCCGGAAAGGTCGGACGACTTTGGCAATTGCGCACCGTCTTTCGACTATTCAAGATGCGGACCAAATTATTGTGCTTGATCAAGGAAGAATAGTTGAACGAGGCAATCATGAAGAACTGCTCGCAAAGAAGGGCTATTATTATAATTTATATACCTTGCAAAAAAATGAAGGTGAAAATTAAGGTTGAAGAACGTTTGACTGATCGTCAGACGTTCTTTTTGTTATAATTGAATAAAATGATTAAATAATTATGAATATTTTTATAAGGAGAAACTATGAGAAGATATTTAGCTGTACGTGGCGGTGCAGGGGATGTTGCTGAACCAGATCTAAATGCTAAGCCACAAGACAATTTATATTTGGCTGTTAATTCTGAATGGCTATCTAAAGCAGAAATTCCAGCAGATCAAACCTCTGCAGGTGTAAATACTGAATTAGATATCAAAATTGAAAAAAGAATGATGAAAGATTTTGCGGATATTGCAGCAGGTAAGGAAAAGATGCCCGATATTTGTGATTTTGATAAGGCAATTGCGTTGTACAAAATTGCTAAGAATTTTGATAAAAGGGATGCTGAAAAAGCTAATCCAATTCAAAATGATTTGCAAAAGATCCTTGATTTAACTGATTTTGATAATTTTAAGGATAATGCAGCTGATTTGTTCATGGGTCCATATGCTTTGCCATTTGTATTTGATGTAGATGCTGATATGAAAAATACAGATGTCAACGTTTTACATTTCGGCGGTCCAAGTACATTTTTACCAGATACAACTACTTATAAGACTTCTGAAGCTAAAAAGCTGCTTGATATTTTAGAAAAGCAAAGTATAAATTTGCTAGAGATGGCAGGTATTGGCAAAGAAGAAGCACGTGTTTACGTTCAAAATGCATTGGCATTTGACCAAAAGCTCTCTAAGGTGGTTAAGTCTACTGAAGAATGGTCAGATTACGCTGCTATCTATAATCCAGTTTCTTTGAATGACTTTTTGGCTAAGTTTAAATCATTTAATATGGATAGCTTCTTGAAGACAATTTTGCCTGAAAAGGTTGAACGAGTAATCGTGATGGAGCCACGTTTTCTTGATCACGCTGAAGAATTAATTAATTCAGCCAACTTTAATGAAATTAAAGGCTGGATGCTGGTTAAGTATATTAATAGTGTAGCTAAGTATTTATCACAAGATTTCCGTGATGCTGCCTTCCCATTTAACCAAGCAATTTCAGGTACTCCAGAATTGCCTTCTCAAATTAAGCAAGCTTATCGTTTAGCTAATGGTGCCTTTGATGAAGTTGTTGGTATTTTTTATGGTAAGAAATACTTTGGCGAAGAAGCAAAGCATGACGTCGAAGATATGATTCATAATATGCTTAAGGTATATGAACAAAGAATCAATGACAATAATTGGCTGTCTGAAGATACTAAGAAAAAGGCAATTGTTAAATTAAGAGCATTGGTACTTAAGATTGGCTATCCAGAAAAAATCGAAAAGATTTATGATCTTTTGCAAGTTGATCCAGAAAAGAGCCTTTATGAAAATGAAGCTCAAATGGCAACTGTACGTACTAAGTATATGTTTGATAAATTAACTAAGCCAGTAGATCGTTCCGTTTGGCTGATGCCAGGGAACTTGAACAATGCTTGTTATGATCCACAAAGAAATGATTTGACTTTCCCAGCTGGTATTTTGCAAGCACCATTTTATGATATTCATCAATCACGTGGTGCTAACTACGGCGGAATTGGTGCAACAATTGGTCATGAAGTTTCTCATGCCTTTGATAATAGTGGTGCTAAGTTCGATGAACATGGAAATATGAATAATTGGTGGACTGACGAAGATTTTGCGGAATTTAATAAGCGTGTTGGTCAAATGGTTGATATTTTCGATGGCTTGCAATATGGTCCAGCCAAGATTAACGGTAAGCAAGTAGTTGGTGAAAACATTGCTGATTTAGCTGGTTTAGCATGTGCCGTACAAGCTGGTAAGAATGATCATGTTGACTTGAAAGATTTGTTTGAAAATTATGCTAGAAGTTGGATGCAAAAGCAACGTCCGGAAGCAATTAAGACTGAAGTTCAAGTTGACGTTCACGCACCACAGCCAACTAGAGTAAATATTCCAGTTCAATGTCAAGACGACTTTTATACTGCATTTGACGTTAAGCCTAGTGATGGTATGTGGCTTGATCCTGATGAAAGAATTACTATTTGGTAATTTGACGCAAAATAAAAATGGTTACTAGATTTTTCTAGTAACCATTTTTTGTTGGCTTTTATTTATTATTAAGCATGTAATCGCGAGTCATTGGTAAGTTCTTACCAGATGGTCCCTTAGTCAAAAGATATTGAACGACATCGATGTTGCCTGATTCAAAACTGGCAGCACATGCTTGTAAGTACATATCCCACATTCTGCAGAATCTTTCGTCCATCTTCTTTTCAATTTCAGGACGAGCATTGTTGAAGTTCTTGTCCCAAATTTCCAAAGTTCTTTGGTAATGACGACGAAGCATTTCAGCGTCGCTAATTTGCAAGTGAGCTTCTTCAATTCTAGAAATGATTTCAACTAAACCTGGAATGTAACCACCTGGGAAGATGTATTTGTTAATCCAAGCGTTAGTAGCACCGCCTTGTTGACGAGTAATACCGTGGATTAAAGCGACACCATCTTTGTTTAAGTACTTGTAAACATCTGCGAAGTACTTAGGTAAGTTTTCTGAACCAACGTGTTCAAACATACCAACCGAAGTAACGTAATCCCATTGTTGATCACCTAATTCACGATAATCTTCAAGCTTAACTTCAGCAACGTCTTGCAAGTTTTCATCGTAAATCTTCTTTTGAACTAACTTATATTGTTCTTCACTTAAGGTCACACCGGTAACTTTAAGACCATATTCTTTAGCTGCGGTGAGCATTAAAGTACCCCAACCACAACCAATATCAAGTAAAGTCTTTCCTTTTTGAGGGTGTAACTTGTTTAAGATGTGGTGCACCTTGGCGATTTGAGCTTGTTCAAGATCATCTTTGTTATCATCTGTAAAGTAAGCACAAGAATAAGTTAAAGTTGGATCAAGCCATTGTTCGTAGAAATCGTTACCAATATCATAGTGGCTTTGAACGTCTTCCTCACTTTGCTTTTCAGTATGCTTAGTTTTAGGTAAGAACTTACGGAATTTGGATGAACGCATGAAACTGTCAGCACTTTCGTAAGCACCATTAATTAATTTTTGGATACTACCATGGATTTCAATTTTTTTGTCCATGTATGCTTCACCTAAGGCTAGGGATGCATTTCTGGTAATATCGCCCATTGGAATCTTTTCATTAAAAACTATTTCGATCTCTGGGGTACCGTTACCATAAACTTCGCTTTTACCATCCCAATAAGTTACTCTAACGGGAAAAGGGAAGGATTTACTGAGCATCATTTTATAAAATGTTTTTTCTAACAATGTAATTTCCTCCACTAATTATCAAACCTAATTACTTATTTTAACACTAAAAAATTTTAAGCAATAAAAAATACTTAACCCAAAAAACGAGTTAAGCATTTTTTACTTGGCAACATAATGGAAATTTGGATCAAGTTCATCATCTAATTTTTTCCAAGCGTCCTCTAATTGTTGATAAATGATTGCTTCATTTTCATGAGTCAATTTAGTTTTGCGATCAATAGTAATTGGATCACCAAAATTAACTTCTAAACCCTTCCGTTTTAGTAATCCTTTAAAAGATAAAGGACCTTGATAAACTACTGGAACCATTGGCTTTTGCGACATTTTAGAAATTAAAAGCGCACCACCTTTTAATTCAGCAGAGTGTCTTGTGCCCGATGGAAAAATGATTAATGATAATTCCCCTTTTCTTAATCCTTTTACTGGGATTTTTAATGCAGATGGTCCTGGATTTTTTCGATCGACAGGAAAGGCATGGGCATGATCTAAAATAAAACGTAAAACCGGATTCTTGAATAGTTCGATTTTAGCCATGAACATAAATTCCATTGGACTAGCACCTAAGGCAAACAAGATAGGTTCCCACCAGGTACGGTGAGGTGCAACTAAGATATAGTTACCTTTAGGTAAACGATTCTTGTGATGAATATGTAAGTGTCCATTTAGTACCCATACGATAAAGCGGGCAATCGGACGAATTATTTTATAAAACATCTTTTTGTTCCTCCAATTGTTGTAATATTATAAAAATAGATAGACAAGAAAGGCAAATATTTTTATGGTAGAACTTAAAGATAATGAACGAATTGATTATATGTACAGTGATGATTTGCGGATTATCCAAGATAAAACTGCCTTTAGCTTTTCTATGGATACATTGCTTTTGGCTTATTGGGCTAAGAATCAAATTCGTGATCGCGATAAAGTAGCAGATTTATGTGCGGGAAATTGTGCTGCAACGATTTATATGGCTTACTTCAATCGTGCGCACTATGATGCAATTGAGATTCAAGACGAAATATATTCGCAAGCTAAGCGCTCTATTGAACTTAATCAAATGGAAAATCGTATAGCAGTGTATAAGGATAATGTAATGAATGCCGCAAAATTTTTGCGTAAGGATATCTACGATGTAGTAACAGTTAACCCACCTTACTTTAAGGCCCCTGAAGGGCATGAGGTAAACCCAGATAGAAAAAAAGCAATTGCTCGTCATGAATTGTTAATTAATTTAGAGCAAATTATTGAAGTTGCCAGTGGCTTATTAAAAATGAAGGGGAAGATGTTTATGGTGCATCGACCTGAGCGATTAGGCGAGATTTGTTACTACTGCATGAAGCATGATTTGAGTGTAAAATTAGTGCAACCATTTGTGTCTCACCGCGGAGATGATGCAAATTTAATTATCGTTGAAGCCGTAAAGCACACTGGGACAGATGGAACTGAACTTAGGGATGCAATCGAAGTTCATGACAAAAATGATGAATTTAAGCCATTAATTCAAAGAATAGTTCGAGAGACCCCTGAAGATAAAGCTAAACATGACGCCCGAGGTAAATACTATTTTTACGTTTTGCTTTGTAATGATGGTAGTTTTTATGGTGGCTTTACTAATGATTTAGATCATCGCCTGAAAATGCATAATTCTGGCAAAGGCGCTAAATACACCAAATCTAGGCGACCAGTTCGTATGATTTACCATGAGCAATTTGACGATAAAAGATTAGCTTTAAAAAGAGAGTATTGGTTTAAGCATCATTCACGCGCTTGGAAAGAAAAATTTTTAAGAGAGCATAATATTAATTTTTAGCTTGAAAAATAAAATTATTTTTTGTAAAATAGGCGAGTATGCTGTGTTAGCATATAATTTTTAAAACACATCAAGAGCGATCATCATCGTGGTGCCCTAGGTAGTGGTTAGATGATGAAATGAACGCTTGAGAGGATATAAAACCATAGGAGGAATATAAATATGGCAGACGTTGTTACAATGAAGCAATTGCTTGAAGCTGGTGTCCACTTCGGTCACCAAACTAGAAGATGGAACCCAAAGATGGCTCCTTACATTTTCACTCAAAGAAATGGTATCTACATCATTGACTTGCAAAAGACTATCAAGATGTTAGATGATGCTTACAACTTTATGAAGGCTGTTGCCGAAGACGGTGGCGTATTCTTATTTGTAGGTACTAAGAAGCAAGCTCAAGACTCAATTGCTGAAGAAGCAACTCGTGCAGGTCAATACTACGTAAACCAACGTTGGTTAGGTGGTACTTTGACTAACTGGACTACTATCCAAAGCCGTGTTAAGAGATTAAAGCAATTAAAGGAAATGTCACAAGACGGTACCTTTGATGTTCTTCCAAAGAAGGAAGTTGCACTTTTAACTAAGGAAATGGACAAGCTTGAAAGATTCTTAGGTGGTATCGAAGATATGCCAAGAATCCCAGATGTATTATTCGTAGTAGACCCTAAGAAGGAAAAGATCGCTGTTCACGAAGCAAACATTTTGGGTATCCCAGTTGTAGCTATGGTGGATACTAACACTGATCCAGATCCAATTGACGTAGTTATCCCATCAAACGATGACGCTATTCGTGCTATCCGCTTAATCGCTGGTGCTATGGCTGACGCTATCGTTGAAGGTAAGCAAGGTCAAGATGACGAATCTGTTGAGGTTGACTTTAAGGAAAATGCTGATGGTTCAGAAGAAATCGTTAGCGCTGAAGAAAATCCAGAAGACTAGTTTTTACTGTTAGTTCCGTAGGAGGATCTATTAATGGCACAAATTACTGCAAAATTAGTTAAAGAATTACGTGAACGTACTGGTGCTGGCGTTATGGACGCTAAGAAGGCATTGGTAGAAGTTGAAGGTGACATGGACAAGGCCATCCAATATCTTCGTGATAAGGGTATGGCTAAGGCTGCTAAGAAGGCTGACCGTGTTGCAGCTGAAGGCTTGACTGGTGTTTACGTTAATGGTAATGTAGCAGCTATTACCGAAGTTAACTCAGAAACTGACTTTGTTTCTTCAAATGATAAGTTTGTTAACTTAGTAAAGGACGCAACTAAGACCATTGCTGAAGGTCAACCTGCTGATATGGAAGCAGCTAAGGAATTAAAGATGGACGATGGTTCAACTTTAGATCAAGCATTCGTTAATGCAACTGCTACCATTGGTGAAAAGATTGTTTTACGTCGCTTCGCTTTGGAAAAGAAGAATGATGATCAAGAATTTGGTGCTTACCAACACAATGGTGGCCAAATCGGTGTTATTACCGTTTTAGAAGGTGCCGATGCAGCTACTGCTAAGCACTTGGCAATGCACATTGCAGCTATGAAGCCAAAGGTTATCTCACCTGACGAATTAGATGATCAATTTATTACTGATCAATTAGCTGTAATGAACCACAAGATTGATCAAGACAATGAAAGTCGTGCATTGGTACACAAGAAGCCATTGCCACACCTTGTTTATGGTTCAGAAAAGCAATTAACTGATGATGTTTTAGCTAAGGCTAAGGAAGACATTAAGGCTGAACTTAAAGAAGAAGGCAAGCCAGAAAAGATCTGGGACAGAATTATCCCTGGTAAGATGCAACGCTTTATCGATGATAACACTCAAGTAGATAAGCAATTTGCAGTCTTATCACAAGACTACATCATGGATGATAGCAAGACTGTTGGTGAATTCTTGAAGGATAAAGGCGCTAAGTTAGTTGCTTTCCAACGTTTCGAAGTTGGTGAAGGTATCGAAAAGAAGCAAGAAGACTTTGCTGCTGAAGTTCGCGAACAAATGAAGTAATTTAAAAATTACATTATGATAGAAAGGAGGAGTACATTAAGTGCTTCTCCTTTTTATTTTTTATTATGATTGTTTTTACTATCAAGACATTGTTGAGTTAGATATGGTAGAATAATTAAAGCTATTAGAGGAGGTCACTATGAGTCAAGTTAAATATAAACGTATCATTTTAAAAATATCAGGTGAAGCTTTAGCAGGTGATAAGGGAAATGGAATTAATCCAACTGTAATTGGTCATTTAGCTAAAGAAATTAAATCTGTTCATGATTTAGGTGTTGAAATCGGCATCGTATGTGGTGGCGGTAATATGTGGCGCGGTGAAACCGGTGCTAAGTTAGGCATGGAACGTGCACAAGCCGATTACATGGGTATGCTTGCTACCATTATGAATGGATTAGCATTACAAGATGGTCTTGAAAAAGTTGGTGTTCCTACTAGAATGCAAACTTCAATTGAAATGAGACAAATTGCTGAACCTTATATTAGAAGAAGAGCACTCCGTCATCTTGAAAAGGGGCGCGTAGTTATTTTTGGTGGTGGTACAGGTAACCCATACTTCTCAACTGATACTACTGCTGCTCTTCGTGCTGCTGAAATTGGCGCTGATGTAATTTTGATGGCCAAGAATGGTGTAGATGGTGTTTACTCAGCTGATCCTAAGACTGATCCAACAGCTACTAAGTTTACTGAATTAACTCAACTTGATTTGATTTCAAAAGACTTGAAGGTTATGGATAGAACTGCAAGTTCACTTTCAATGGATACCGAAATTCCATTAATTGTATTTAACGTTAATACTCCAGGCAACATTAAGAAGGTTGTTATGGGTGAAAATATTGGTACTGTTATTAGAGGTGACAAATAATGAATAACGAAACTATTAAAAAAGCACAAGATAACATGGATAAATCTATTAAGGTTTATCAAAAGAGATTAGCTTCAATTCGTGCCGGTGTAGCCAATGCTGCTCTTCTTGACAATGTTCAAGTTGAATATTATGGTGCACCTACTCCATTGACTCAAATGTCAAGTATTACTATTCCAGAACCACGTGTTTTGCTTATTACTCCATACGATCAAAATAGTTTGGATGATATTGAACATGCTCTTTTAGCTTCTAATTTAGGCTTAACTCCAGCCAATGATGGTAAGGTTATTAGATTAGTTATTCCTCAACTTACTGGTGAAAGAAGAGAAGAAATCGCCAAAGAAGTTGGAAAATACGCTGAGGATGCTAAGATCGCCGTTAGAAATGTTCGTCGCGAAGCTATGGACGCTTTGAAGAAAGAACAAAAAGACGGCAATATTACTGAAGATGAACAACGCAATTTAGAAAAGCAAGTTCAAAAGGTAACTGATGATTCTACTAAAAAGATCGATCAACTTGCTGATGAAAAGCGTAAGGAAATTACTCAAGGTTAAGCATGAGCAAGACGGATAA
Organism: uncultured Lactobacillus sp.; assembly: GCA_930989465.1. Taxonomy (GTDB): domain Bacteria; phylum Bacillota; class Bacilli; order Lactobacillales; family Lactobacillaceae; genus Lactobacillus. The sequence goes on from CAKNLX010000014.1 coordinate 18,348, forward strand.
TGAATTAAATCATTTAGCCATTATCATGGATGGTAATGGACGCTGGGCTAAGAAAAGGCACAAGCCTCGTTTTGTAGGACATCGTGAAGGCATGGATAATGTTGAGCGAATTACCCTAGCAGCTAATAAGTTAGGAATTAAAGTGCTAACTTTATATGCTTTTTCTACTGAAAACTGGGCTAGACCTAAAGAAGAAGTAGCTTATTTAATGAATCTTCCCGTGCGCTTTTTCGACAAATACATGCCTACTTTGATGGAAAATAACGTTAAAGTAAACATTATGGGTTACTTAGACGAATTGCCAGAAAAGACTTATAAAATAGTACAACGAGCAATGTCAGAAACTGCTCATAATACTGGCTTAATTCTTAATTTTGCTTTTAATTATGGCTCTAGAAGAGAAATAACGACTGCAATGAAAGAATTAGGTGGTATGATCGAAGCTGGTGCACTAAAAAGTGAAGACATTACCGAGAAAATGATCTCCCAGCACTTGATGACCAAAAATTTTGGCAAGTATCAAGATCCTGACCTGTTAATTAGGACATCAGGAGAACAAAGAATATCTAATTTCTTATTGTGGCAATTAGCTTATTCAGAGTTGGCTTTTAGTGATAAAAATTGGCCAGATTTTGATGAAGATGATTTAAGAAAATTTGTAAATGATTTTAAGCACCGTAATCGGCGCTTTGGTAAGGTAGACGAATCGGATAGTTAAATATGAAACAACGTGTAATTACGGCAGTTATTGCCTTGATTTTATTTATTCCAATTGTGCTTGCAGGTGGCCTTTGGATGGATTGGTTGACTGTATTATTTGCTGCAGTCGGCATTAGCGAGATCTTTTTAATGAAAAAACAGATTTTGGTCTCATTTGATTTCTTGCTAGCATTGCTTGCAACTTTGACATGGACAGTGCCGGATGCATTTTTTAAGGCATTCCCACCTAATATAACCAAATTCGGAGTATTCTTTGGAATTGTTATGCTGTTCTTAACCTGGACAGTACTTTCTAAAAATAAGACTACTTTCGATGATGTTGGTGTTTACATCTTGGCATCACTTTATATAGGGATTGGCTTCCACTACATGGCAGCCATTAGAGCTTACCCGCAAAATGGTTTAGCTTTATTGGGTTACGTGTTTGTAGTTGTTTGGTCAACTGATATTGGTGCTTACATGATCGGTCGTAAGATTGGTAAACATAAGTTATGGCCAGTAATTAGCCCTAATAAAACTTGGGAAGGATCAATTGGTGCCGTTATTTGTGCATTGATTTGTAGTGCAATTTACCTAGCAATTTTGAGTCACTTTAACATTGTTTTTGGAGTTTCCGAATTAACTATGGTAATTTTGGCATTCTTCCTTTCAATCGTAGGTCAAATGGGTGACCTAGTTGAGTCAGCATATAAGCGTTTCTACGGTGTTAAAGACTCTGGTAAAATTTTACCAGGACATGGTGGTATTTTAGACCGATTTGATAGTATGTTATTTGTTTTACCTGTAGTAGCTGCTATCTTAGGTATTGTTCACTAGGAGAATTTTATTGAAAGGTATACTAATCTTTTTAATCGTTTTTGGCTTATTAGTTTTTGTCCATGAATTTGGACATTTTATTGTAGCCAAAAAATCAGGTATACTTGTGCGAGAATTCTCAATTGGTATGGGACCTAAGTTATTTCAGATTAGAAGAAATCCTACTACTTATACTATCAGGTGGCTACCACTTGGTGGTTATGTTCGATTAGCAGGATTTGATGATGAAAGCAAATTAGATCCGGGCATGACTGTAATTTTGCAGTTAAATGATCAGGATGAAGTGGTTAGAATAGATGCTTCTGAATCTGACATGCCAATAGAGGGTATTCCCGTTCAAGTTACTAAGGCAGATTTAGTAGATAATTTAGTAATTGAAGGCTATGAAAATGGCGATGAAAATAAACCGGTAACTTACCATGTTAATCATGATGCAACTATCATTGAAAAAAATGGTACCGAATTAATCATTGCACCTCGTGATACTCAATTTAATGAAGCAAAGGTCTGGCAAAAGTTAGCAACTAATTTTGCTGGTCCTTTTATGAATATTTTATTAGGTTTTGTTGTGTTCTTAATCTGGACATTTACGGTGCCAGGTCCAGCCACAACTACTATTCAATCTACTACGAATGGTTCACCTGCTCAGATTGCTAAAATTGAATCAGGTGATCGAATTGTAGCGGTTAATGGTCAAAAGATTAATAGCTTTGAACAGGTAACTGAAAAAGTTAATCAAAGCAAAGGTAAGAGTCTTAAATTTGAATTAAGTAAAGATGGCTCTGCTAAAACTGTAATAGTTAAACCAAAGGCTCATCGAATTCAGAAGCAAAAAATTTATCAAATAGGTATTGTTGCTAAAAGTAATGAAAATGCTGGCGTAAAATTAAAAAGAGGTTGGGATACAGCTGTTTCTACAACCGGTTTGATTTTTAATGCAGTAGGTAACTTATTTAGACATTTTAGTCTTAATAAATTATCTGGTCCTGTAGGAATTTACTCTCAAACTTCGCAAGTTTCACAAATGGGCTTTACATATGTATTAGCCTTTTTAGCAATGATCTCAATTAATTTGGGAATTGTTAATTTGATTCCAATTCCAGGTTTAGATGGTGGTAAACTTTTATTGAACTTAATTGAATTAGTTCGTGGTAAACCAATTTCAGAAGAACATGAGGCAATTGTTGAATTAATTGGCTTTGGTTTATTATTAGTATTAATTATTGCAGTTACAGGCAATGACATTTATCGCTATTTTATAAAATAATTAATAATAGTTAGTTTTGTTTTTACTTTAGGAGAAAGTAATGCGTCAATCAAAATTTTTTATGCCAACTTTAAAGGAAGCTCCATCAGATGCTGTGGCAGAAAGCCACAAGTTGATGATTAGAGGGGGATATATTCGTCAGGTTACTGCTGGTGTTTATGCTTATCTTCCATTAGGTTATCGTGTATTACGTAAGGCTGAAGGAATTATTGAAGATGAAATGGAAAAAATCAATGTTCCTGAAATGATCATGCCTCATTTATTACCAGCTACTTTATGGCAAGAATCAGGTCGTTACAAGAAGTACGGCGCTGAAATGTTCAAATTGAAGGATCGCCATGGCCGTGAAAGTTTGCTTGGACCTACCCATGAAGAGACTTTTACTGAAATTATTGCTAAGAACCTTAAGAGTTATAAGCAAATGCCATTAGCTTTGTACCAAATTCAAACTAAATTCCGTGATGAAAATCGTCCTCGTTTCGGTTTACTCCGTGGTCGTGAATTTGTCATGCTTGATGGTTATAGTTTTGCCGCAACTCGTGATCAATTAGATGAGCAATTTGATGATCAAAAGAGTGCATATAAGCGAATCTTTAAGCGTGCCGGTGTTACTGTACACCCAGTAATTGCTGACTCAGGTACAATGGGTGGTAAAAACTCAACTGAATTCCAAGCACCAGCTGCTATTGGTGAAGATACTATTGCTACTAATGAAAAGGGAACATATGCTGCTAACCTTGAAATGGCTAAGAGTATTGATACCTTTAAACAAGAACCAGAAGATGCCAAGGAACTTACTAAAGTAGCAACTCCAGATTGTGATACAATCGAAAAATTAGCTAAGTTCTTGAATGTTCCAGCAACTAGAATTGTTAAGAGTATTCTTTATATTGCGGATGATCAAAAAGTTTTGGTTTTAATTCGTGGCGATAAGCAAATCAATGAAGTAAAACTTGGACATGTTCTTGACGCTGATGAAGTTCATGAAGCAGACACTGCTGATTTGAAAGAAATTACTGGTAGTGAAAAGGGCGGCGTTGGTCCTGTTAATGCTGATTGGGCTGACAAGATTATTGCAGACGAAACTGTTAAGAATCTTTACAACGTAGTCGTTGGCGCTGGTGAAACTGATTACCAATTTGAAAATGCTAACTTGGATCGTGATTTTAAGGTTGATGAATTTGCTGACATTAGAACAGCAAACGAAGGCGAACCAGATCCTGTTGATCATTTGCCACTTAAGTTCACAACATCAATCGAAGTTGGTCATATTTTCAAGCTTGGAACTTATTACACTAAGACTATGGGTGCTGATTTCTTGGATCAAAATGGTAAGGCTAAGCCTGTTATCATGGGTTCATATGGTATTGGTGTTACCAGAATGCTTTCAGCAGCTGTAGAACAACACTTGACTGAACACGGTGTTGCTTGGCCAAAAGAAATTGCACCATTTGCAATTCACATTGTTCAAATGAAAATGAATAAAGAAGATCAAACCGAATTAGCTGAAAAACTTGAAAAGAAGTTCAGTGAAAAGTATGATGTTTTATACGATGACCGTAAGGAACGTGCTGGTGTTAAGTTCGCAGATGCAGATTTAGTCGGTGCACCTATTAGAATTACGGTTGGTAAGAAGGCTGCTGATGGTATCGTTGAGGTTAAGAGACCTACTGATGATAAGGCAACCGAAATGTCAATTGATGAATTAGATAAGTTTGTAAATCAAGAGTTAGGATAATTTTTGTGGCAAATAAAAATGATCTTTTCTTAAAATTGCTCAAACAAGTTCATTTCCCTGATAGTTTTGAAGATAATTATCTTCTTCAAAAGGGAAAGGTTGAAAACGTGGATGTTTACGCTAAAGAACATAGGTGGGATATCCATGTTTTTTTTGATACTCCTTTGAAATATGACACTTATGTAGCATTAAGAAAAGCAATAGAAGAAACTTTTTCAGCATTTGTAAATGTAAGATTTTTTGTTGGTACAGGTGATGGTTCTGACCAATACTTGCCAGATTACTGGCATTATGCGGTACAGAATTCAAATATTTTATCTCCCGTCGCTAGAGAATTTTTAGCTGGACAAAAACCTAAAAAAGAAAATGGTCGTTGGGTTATTCCAGTAGATAACAATGTAATTGATGGATTAATCGAACAAAAGGCTTTAGATGATTTAGCTGAAGAGATGCGTGACTTTGGTTTCTTTAATTTAAAATTTATAACCGAAGTCGATCAAACTAATTTACAAAACAGTTTAGAAAGTTTGCAAGAGCTTCAGCATGAACATGAAAAAAGTATGCAGGAGGCTTTTAACAATACTCCGGAAAAGCCGAAGCCTAAACCAAAGCAGCAGTACCAAACCAAGCGTACTAGTTATGGCAATCGAAAACTAGATGAAAATGCTCCGATTACGCAAATTCAAGATGTTGAAGATGGTACTCGAAATGTTGTAATTGAAGGTAATATTTTCAATATTGAAAGTAGAGAATTGAAAAACGGTTCAGTAATTTTTACAGGTGAAATTACTGACTATAGTGATTCAATTGCGTTTAAGAAATTTGCTTCAAATAAGGAACAAATTGAGCAAATGGCTGCAATTAAGCCTGGTACTTGGGCTAAAATGCAAGGTTCAGCAATCGATGATCAATGGGTACATGATGTAGTATTCAACATTAGCAGCTTTGAAACAGTTGAACATATCGGACGAACGGAAAAATATGAGGGTGAGCAAAAGAGAGTAGAACTTCATTTGCACACTAATATGAGTCAATTAGATGCAACTAATGCACCAAGTGATTTTATTAAAACTGCTAAAAAATTTGGTCAGAAGGCTATCGCTATTACAGATCATGGTGATGTTCAGTCCTTCCCAGAAGCTTATAGTACAGGTAAAGCTACAGGCACAAAAATCTTATATGGTGTTGAAGCGAATATGATAGATGACCATGCATTATTGGTTATCAATCCAGCTCCAATGACTTATGAAGATCGTGAATTTGTTATTTTCGACGTTGAAACTACTGGTCTTTCATCTGTTTATGACACTATTATTGAAATTGGTGCTGTTAAGATGAAAAACGGCGAAGTTATTGAACGTTTTGATAAATTCATTAACCCACACCATCCTTTGAGTGAACAAACCATTAATTTAACTTCAATTACGGATGAGATGGTTAGTGCTGCTGATGATGAAGATGTAGTTATTAAGCAATTCCAAGACTTTTATGGTGATCGTCCTTTATGTGGACACAATGTTCAATTTGATGTCGGCTTTGTTAATGCCGCTTTAAGAAGAGCTGGTCTTAGTGAAATCACACAACCAGTTGTCGATACACTAGAAGTTTCTCGTTTGCTTCACCCTGAACAGAACCGTCATACTTTGGATTCATTAGCCAAAAAATATAATGTTTCCTTGGAACATCACCATAGAGCTAATCAAGATGCGGAAGCAACTGGTTACTTAATGTATAAGCTGCTAAATGCATTTAAGAAAAAATATAATGAAGATAATTTGAATAACTTAAATGGTTATGCTGCACATGGTGAGGTTTATAAGCGAGCTCGACCATCTCACATGACGATTTTGGCTAAAGATCAAAAGGGATTAAAGAATTTATACAAACTAGTTTCAATAGCAAGTACGAAAGACTTTTATCGAATTCCGCGTACTCCTAAATCAGATTTAGCTCGTTTGCATGAAGGTCTGTTTTATGGCTCAGGTTGTTGGCAAGGTGATGTCTTTGTAGCAATGATGCAGAAAGGTTATGACGAGGCTAGAGAAAAAGCTAAGTTTTATGACTTTTTGGAAGTACAACCTCCTGCAAATTATTCTCAATTAATCGAGGATGGATTAATTAAAGATGAAGCACAACTTGAAGAAATTATTGGGAATATTTATAAGTTAGGTAAAGAATTGAATAAGCCTGTTGTTGCAACAGGAGATGCACACTATGTTGAACCACATGATGCTATTTACCGAACTATTTTAATTTCAGCGCAACGATCTAATCCAAATAGAAATAAACCGCAACCTGATTTGCACTTTTATTCAACTCAGGAAATGCTTGATGCATTTAGTTTCTTAGGTGAAGATGTAGCCAAAGAAATCGTTATTGATAATACAAATAAGATTGCTGATGAAATTTCTGAGATTCAGCCAATTAAGGATGGATTATATCCACCTCATATTGAACACGCTGATGAAGAAATGAAAAAGTTAACTTATGATAAGGCGTATGAACTTTATGGCAAGCCGTTGCCTAAAATCGTAAAAGACAGAATTGATCTAGAATTAAATTCTATTATTTCTAATGGATATGCGGTTATTTACTTGATTTCTCAACGTCTGGTGGCCAAGTCAAATAAAGATGGTTACTTGGTAGGTTCTCGTGGTTCTGTAGGTTCCAGTCTGGTAGCTACTATGTCAGGAATTACGGAAGTTAATCCACTTGCACCACATTATCGTTGTCCTAAGTGTAAATATTCGCAATTCTTTGAAAATGGTGAATATGGTTCTGGATTTGACTTACCTGATAAGGATTGTCCAAAATGTGGAACGCCTTTAGTTAAAGATGGACAGGATATTCCGTTTGCGACTTTCCTAGGCTTCCATGGGGATAAAGTTCCTGATATCGATTTGAACTTCTCAGGAGACTATCAACCAGTTGCGCATAACTTTATTCGAGTAATGTTCGGTCCAGATAATTCTTATCGTGCCGGAACTATTGCGACGGTTGCAGATAAGACTGCATATGGTTATGCAAAACACTTTGATGAAGAGCGTGATTTGAAAGCTAGAAATGCGGAATTGGATCGCCTGGCTAGTGGTATTCGTGGAGTAAAAAGAACTACAGGTCAGCACCCTGCTGGTATTGTTGTAGTTCCTGATGACATGGATATTTATGATTTTACTCCTGTATCTTATCCAGCTGATGATGTTAATGCAGCATGGTTAATTACACACTACGACTTCCACTCAATTCACGATAATATTTTGAAATTTGATATTCTGGGTCACGATGATCCAACCATGATTCGTCACTTGCAGGATCTTTCAGGAATTGATCCATTGACTATTCCACCGGATGATCCTGGTGTTATGTCTCTTTTCTCAAGTCCTAAAATTCTAGGAGTAACACCAGAACAAATCCAATCAGAAACAGGTACTTTAGGTGTTCCAGAATTTGGTACACGTTTTGTTAGAGGGATGCTTGAAGAAACTAAACCAACAACTTTTGCGGAATTATTGCAGATTTCTGGTTTGTCACATGGTACCGATGTATGGTTAGGAAATGCAGAAGATTTAGTCAATAACGGTACTTGCGAATTAAAGGATGTTATTGGTTGTCGTGATAACATTATGATGGACTTGATTCACTGGGGAGTTAAACCAGAAGTTGCCTTTTCAACTATGGAGTCTGTTCGTCACGGACGTGGTATTAGTGATGAAAATATGGCAATTTTGAAGAAGAATAAAAATATTCCTGATTGGTATATTCCTTCTTGTTTAAAGATTAAGTACATGTTCCCTAAAGCTCACGCCACTGCTTATATTTTAATGGCTTTACGTATCGCCTGGTTTAAAGTATATTATCCAGAAATTTATTACACTGCTTATTTCTCAGTGCGTGCTGATTTATTTGATTTAGTTGCAATGAGTCATGGTAAAAACACTGTTAAAGCTGCAATGAAAGAAATTCAAGATAAAGGAAACGATGCTTCAGCCAAAGATAAAAGTTTATTGACAGTTTTGGAAATTGCTAACGAATGTCTTGAACGCGGCATTAAAATTAAAATGGTTGATATTGATCAATCAGAAGCTACGGATTTCAAGATTTTAGATAAGCATACTATTTTGGCACCATTTAATGCGGTTCCTGGTTTAGGTGACAATGCGGCTAAGCAAATTGTCGCTGCGCGTGCTGAAAAGAAATTCTTATCTAAAGAAGATTTAGCAAAACGCGGCAAAGTTTCACAAACAATCATGAATTATTTCGAAGACAATGGCGTACTGGAAGGTATGCCCGATGAAAATCAATTATCACTTTTCTAGGAGTTATTATTACATTGTTATGTAAAACATGGTATACTAATAGAGAAGTTCGAATAGGTAAATTCGAGTGAGCAGTAATGCTCACTCTTTTTATTACGGAGGAAATTTTTTGTCTAAAGTTATAGATCTTGTTCGTCCAGTTGTCGAAACAATTATTGACGAGCATGGCGACATGTTAGTTGATATGGAATACGTTAAGGAAAAAGGTCAAAACTATTTACGAATCTATGTTGATCGTCAGCCCAATGGTATCGATATCGATGAAATTGCGGCTTTAAGTGAATTGGTTTCTGAAAAACTTGATACAATTGATCCTGATCCGCTTCCTGATCCATATGTTTTAGAGTTATCATCTCCAGGTGCTGAACGCCCTATTAAGACTGAAGCTGATTGGGAGAGAGCACTGAATGATTATGTTCATATTGGTCTTTATCAAAAAATTGAGGACAAAAAAGTGTATGAAGGTACGCTTAAATCCTATAATAATGATGAGATTGTATTAGAAGTAAAAGATAAAACAAGACGAAAGAAATTAACTATCCCTCGTAAGTTAATTGCAAAGATTCGTTTTGCAATTGAATTTTAGAAAGGTTGATCAAAAACTTATGTCTAAAGAAATGCTAGAAGCGTTTGCTACCTTGGAAAAGACCAAGGGCATTAAACAAGATGTTATTGTTGATGCAATCAAGGCCGCTTTGGTAGCTGCATACAAGAAAAATTATAATCAAGCACAAAACGTTGAAGTTGACTTCGATGAAAGAAGAGGTAACTTCAAGGTAATGGCTGTTAAGACAGTCGTTGATGAAGTACAAGATGACCGTCTTGAAGTTAGTTTGAAAGACGCCTTGGCAATTAATCGTGCTTATGAAGTTGGGGATGAAATTCGATTTGAAGTTACACCAAAGAACTTTGGTCGAATTGCTGCTCAAACTGCTAAGCAAGTTATTATGCAACGTCTTCGTGAAGCAGAAAGAAGTCATATTATTGACGAATATTCTCAATATGAAGATGAATTAGTTACAGGTACTGTTGAACGACGTGATAATCGTTTTGTATATGTTAATATTGGCAATGTTGAAGCTGTGATGCCTCAACGTGACCAAATGCCAAATGAAGTTTACAACCCACAAGATCAAATTCGTGTACTTGTAACTCATGTTGGCTCAGATTCTAAGGGTGCACAAATCGTTGTTTCAAGAACTGCACCTGATGTTGTCAAGCGATTATTTGAACAAGAAGTTCCTGAAATTTATGATGGAACTGTTGAAATTGTATCAATTGCCCGTGAAGCTGGCGACCGTACTAAGATGGCTGTTAAGTCAAATGACCCTAACATTGATCCAGTTGGTACTTGTGTAGGTCAAAAGGGTGCCCGTGTTCAAAATGTTGTTAATGAACTTGGTGGCGAAAATATTGATGTCGTTAAGTACGAAGAAGATCCTTCTGACTTTATTGCTAATGCATTGAATCCAGCAGAAGTAATTGCTGTTCAATTTGGTGATAATGAAGAAGAAAAGAGTGCGTTAGTAATTGTTCCAGATTACCAATTGTCACTTGCTATTGGTAAGAAGGGACAAAATGTACGTCTTGCTGCTCGCTTAACAGGCTATAAGATTGATATTCGTCCAGAATCTGAAGTAGAATTTGTTGATGAAGAGTCAGACACTGCAGCCAAATCTGCTGATACTGAATCTGATGAGGATAGTTCAGTTGATACAGATAAAGCAGCTACACAGGTAGAAGAAAGTTCAAGCGAAGATAATACTGAAGAATAGGTGATTTTTTGAAAAAAAGAAAAATCCCAATGCGGAAGGATTTATTAACCGACACTATGCAACCTAAAAAAGAGTTGGTACGTGTCGTAATCGATAAAGAAAAGAATATTGCTGTTGATCCTACTGGCAAAAAAGCAGGACGCGGCGCATATGTTTCACTTGATCCAACCAAGATTAAAGCCGCTAAAGAAAAGCATATTTTAGATCGTAGCTTAGGAGCTAAGGTTCCAGATAGTTTTTATGACGAGCTTTATTCATATGTTGATCATCAAAAAGCAAGAAAAGAATTGTTTGGTGATAAATAAGTTTGCAAAATAGACAAAAAGCGATTAATTTGTTAGGTTTAGCACAGCGAGCTGGTAAATTAATTACTGGGACAGAAACTGTGATTGCCAAGCTTAACAAAGGAAAAATCACCGCGGTCATCATGGCGTGTGACGTTCAAGACAACACCGCTGAAAAAGTTGATCGTGCTGCCAGAAAAGTTAATGTTCCTATAATAAACTTATTTTCAGCTGATGAGATTTCCAAAGCTATCAGCAAAAAACGTAAAGTTTTAGGATTAACCGATGTCGGTTTTACCAAGGCATTGATTAAAAAAATAAATGAAGGAGTGTGATTGGATGGCAAAGAAAAGAATTTATGAAGTCGCAAAAGAAGTGGGCGTCGATAATAAAGTTGTAGTCCAAAAAGCAAAGGAATTGGGCTTCGATATAAAGAACCATATGTCATCAATAGATGATGCACAAGTTGCAAAATTAAAAGGTAGTTTCCAAAACTCCGCTCCCGCTGAGAAAAACAATAAAATAAAGATCTCTGTTTCTTCTATTCGTAAGAACGAAAAGAAACAAGAAGATAATGCAGGTTCAAAGAAGCCTAGAAGACGTAACAATAAGCGTCGTCAAAATAATAATGATCGCAATCGCAAAAATAGAAATGATCGCGATCATAACTCAAATTCAGGTAAGCCAAAAGCAGCTGCTTTGTTGCAACAATTTAAGCAAAAGCAACGTGCAGAGGAAGGCCTGCTTAATCGAGAAGCACAAAAAGCTAAAAAAGAATATCACGAACAATTGAGACATCCGAAAAAAGAACAACCAGTGAATAATAAGAAGAAAACTAACAAAGAAAACAATACTAAGAAGTCAGAATCAGTAGAGAAAAAAATTATTGGTCCAAAGATTTTGAAACCATCTCCAGCACGTTTGAAGAAGAATCAACCTTCAACAAATGATAAGCCTGCAGTGAAGGTTTCTATTCCTGAGCCTCCTAAAGATGAAAAACGTGGCAATGGTCGCGGTAAGAATATGGGTAAGCCAGGACGTAAAGGTAAGAACCAATTCTTTAATAATCATAATGAACATTCTGATCGTTCAGAAAGAAAACGTCGTAAGAATAAGAAACGTCAACAAGAACAAAAGCCAAAGAAGCAACCTACTAAGCGTAAGGAACGTCCATTACCAGAAACTTTAATATATGAAGAAGGTATGAACGCTCAAGACATTGGTAAGTTGATTCACCGTGAACCAGCTGAAATTGTTAAGAAATTATTCATGCTTGGTGTGATGACTAACCAAAACCAATCTTTGGATAAGGATACCATCGAATTATTAGCAGCTGAATACGGTATTAATGCTAAGCAAAAGGTTCATGAAGATATTTCTGATATTGATACTCTTTATGACAAGAGAATGGAAGCTTCTAAGAAGTCTAAGAATCAAGTTAAGCGTCCACCTGTAGTTACTATTATGGGGCACGTTGACCATGGTAAAACTACTTTGCTTGACCGTTTGCGTCATACCCATGTTTCAGCTCATGAAGCTGGTGGTATTACCCAGAAGATCGGTGCTTACCAAGTTCGTCTTGATGACCGCTTGATTACTTTCCTAGATACTCCTGGACACGCAGCCTTCTCAAACATGCGTGCACGTGGTGCTGAAATTACTGATATTGTTGTCTTAGTTGTTGCAGCCGATGATGGTGTTATGCCACAGACTGTTGAAGCTATTGACCACGCTAAGAGCGCCAATGTTCCAATTATTGTAGCAATTAACAAGATGGATAAGCCAGGTGCTAACCCACAACACGTAACTGAAGAATTGATGAAATATAATTTAATTCCTGAAGATTACGGTGGTGACACCATCTTTGTAAATATCTCAGCTAAGACTGGTCAAAATGTTGATGATTTATTACAAATGATCTTGCTTCAAGCTGATGTGATGGAACTTAAGGCTAACCCAACAGAAATGGCAATTGGTACTGTAATTGAAGCTCGCTTATCACGTGGTCGTGGACCAGTAGCCGACGTTTTGATTCAACAAGGTACTTTAAATGTTGGTGATCCAATTGTTGTTGGTGATACTTTTGGCCGTGTTCGTACTATGACTAACGATCGTGGTCGTCAAGTTAAAAAGGCTACTCCATCTGAACCAGTTGAAATTACTGGTTTGAATGACGTTCCAGAATCAGCTGATAAATTAGTTGAATTTAAGGATGAAAAGACAGCACGTTCAGTTGGTGAAGCTAGAGCACAACAAGCTTTGCAAAAGTCTCGTGAAAATGTTCAACATGTCACTCTCGATAACCTCTTCGATACTATGAAGAAGGAGAATATGAAGGAAGTTGACATTGTCTTGAAGGCTGATGTTCAAGGTTCTGTTGAAGCTTTGCAACAATCTCTTGAAAAGATTGAAGTTGAAGGCGTTCGTGTTAACATCATTCACTCAGGTGTAGGTGCTATTAATGAGTCAGACGTAACCTTAGCCGGTGCTTCTAATGCATTTATCATTGGATTTAATGTTCGTCCAACTGCAACTGCTAAGAGTCAAGCTGAAACTGAAGGCGTCGACATTCGTTTGTACAGTATCATCTATAAGGCAATTGATGATGTGACTGCAGCCATGAAGGGTATGCTTGAACCAACTTACGAAGAAAAGGTTATCGGTAACCTTACTGTTCGTGAGACTTGGAAAGTATCTAAGGTTGGTACTATTGCTGGTTCCTTTGTTGATAAGGGATTGGTTAAGAATAACGCCAAAATTAGAGTTATTCGTGATGGTATTGTTAAATACGATGGTGAAATTGCTTCACTTAAGAGATTTAAAGATGATGCCAAAGAAGTTAAGCAAGGTAACGATTGTGGTTTAACTATCAAAGACTACAACGATATTAAAGTCGGCGACGAATTCGAAGTTTACGAAATGCAACAAGTTGAACCTAAGTAATAATTTTTAGGAGGCAAACATGAAGCATAGAATTGGTCGTGTTGAAGGAGAAATTCTTCGTGAATTAACCAAAATTTTACAAAAGAATATTCGTGATCCTCGTTTGAGTGAAGTAACTATCACTGCAGTGGAATGTACGAATGATCTTTCATATGCAACTGTTTACTATAGTCTTTTAACTGAAAATGCCGATAAGGAAAAAGAAGTTCAAGAAGGACTAGAAAAGGCTAAAGGTATGATGCGTCACTTATTAGGACAAACTTTAACCGTTTATAAAGTCCCTGAATTAATTTTTAAACGAGACAATTCAGTAAAATATGGTAGTAAAATTGACCGTTTAATTGCAGAAGTTAAAAAGCAAGATGCTGAACGGGCAAGTAAATAAAAAAGCGCCGTTTAGGCGCTTTTTTCGTTTAGATAGAAAAGGATTATTTATGTTAAATGGAATTTTAGTTATCGATAAAGATAAAGGGATGACTAGTGCTGATGTAGTTTATCATTTACGCAAAGCTCTGCATATCCGAAAAATTGGACATGCGGGTACACTTGACCCCGAGGTAACAGGTGTATTACCTATTGCAATTGGACAAGCAACTAAACTGATTGAACTTATGCATACTAGACCTAAAGAATATATTGGTAGTGGCCTTTTTGGATATGCCACTGACAGTTATGATTCAACTGGCACAGTTTTGAAAAAGACCAAGTTAACCAAGGCATTTACTTCTGAAGATATTCAGAATCATATGAATGAGTTTTTAGGGGAAATAGAACAAGTACCACCAATTTACTCAGCCGTAAAGGTAAATGGTAAGCATTTATATGAGTATGCTAGAGAAGGTATTGAGGTAGAGCGACCAAAACGTAAAGTTGATATTTTACAATATGATTTAACCAATAAACCTACATTCAATGAAAAAGATGGACAAGAAGAATTTGATTTTAAAATTAAATGTAGTAAAGGTACATATGTTAGATCCTTAGTAAATGATTTGGGCGAGAAAATGAATTGCCCAGCAGTTATGACTTACTTAAGAAGAGTAGCTAGCTCAGGTTTTGATATTTCTCAGGCCGTTAAGTTAAGTGAAATTGAAGAGAATCCTGAAAAAGCTGCAGAATTGATTCAACCAATTGACGCTTTCTTTAAAGACTATCCTCAAGTTGATCTAAGTGAAGGAAAATGGCTTAAAGTGAAAAATGGAGCAGGTATTTCGTTAGAAATAGATGCTAAAAAAGTCGCATTAAGGTACAATAAAAAAGTCAAGGCGATTTATGAGAATAAGGGAAAATTATATCGCCCAAGTTTAATGTTGATTCAAAATGAATAACTGAAATGAAGGGATTAGTTGTGAAAATCATTCATTTAACTTATCCAGTTAGCGAAAATACCATATCTTCAAAAACTATTCTAGCCTTAGGTTTTTTTGACGGCGTTCATTTAGGTCATCAACGCTTAATCAATAAAGCCAAAAAAATAGCTGATCAAAAGAAATTACCATTAGTAGTATTAACTTTTGATCGTCATCCGAAGGAAATTTATGCTGCCAAAAAAGACTTTAAGTATTTAGAAACTTTAGATGAAAAGGCAGATAAAATGGCAGAACTAGGTGTAGATTATCTAGCCGTAATGCCATTTACTAAAAAGTTTAGCGAGATAGATGCACAGAGTTTTGTAGATAATGTAATAATTAAACTCAATGCAGATACAGTAGTAGCTGGATTTGATTATACATATGGTCCTAAAGAGACTGCTAATATGAAGAATTTACCAAAATTTGCGAAGGATAGATTTGAAATTTTCGTTATGCCTAAGCAGATTTTTAATGGTAAAAAAATAGGTTCAACTGAAATTAGACAGGCAATTAGGGAAGGTAAGATGGAATTAGCTTTTCAATTAATGGGTCACCATTATGTGATGAGCGGGATCGTTGGTCATGGTAAAAGAAATGGCCATAAATTAGGCTTCCCAACAGCTAATTTAGTTTGGGCCAGTCATAAGGTAATTCCGAAAATAGGAGTATATGCCACTAAAACGCAGGTAGCTGGAAAGTGGTATGAATCTATGACTAGTGTCGGTTATAATGTAACGATTGGCCAACCTGAACAAATTTTTATTGAATCATATATATTTAATTTTAAACAGGATATTTATGATCAGCCAATAAAAATTAAATGGTATAAATATACTAGAGGCGAAATTAAATTTAGCGGCCTTGAAGAATTGAAAAAACAATTAGAGAAAGACCAAATAGAAATTGAACATTATTTTGCACAAGAAGCACGAAGTAATGCGTAACAAGAAGCTGAAGAACTTAGCAATTTTGAACTAAGTTCTTCAGTTTTTATTTTTCGTAAATTGCAATAATAAATTGAACACTTAAGCTGTTTGATAGATCTGATC
>CAKNLX010000015.1 GCA_930989465.1 uncultured Lactobacillus sp.
TAGAATACCTGAAAAATACGGACTAAAAAAGATACTCGGTTATATGACGCTTACTTTTTTCTCAAGTCAAAATAAGTGAAAACTTATTATTAAAATGTCATAATAAAGATACTCAGACAAATATATGTATACGCATAGCCTATCTACCAAGATAGGCTCGTTTTTGTATAAAAAAGACATGCGCCTCAGCACATGTCTTTCAACAGAATCAATTTTTAGTCTTTTACTTCTTTAATAGCATCAATAATTGTACCATCACGGTATTCAACTAAAGCTACAGTCCGGTCAGTATATTCAAGTGGCTTTGGTACACCAACTTGCTTTTCTGCCATCTTTTGCAAATCATGAATATCCAAAATATTAAGTCCAGGCACATTCTTAAATGCATCAATCAAGTCCTTGCGGGCTGGGTTAATTGCAATGCCTCGTTCAGTAACCAATACATCGATTGATGAACCTGGTGTAACGATAGTTTCAACACTAGGTACAACAGTAGCATTTCTACCACGAACAAGTGGAGCAGTAATAATGGTCATCTTAGCACCTGCGGCAGCATCTTGGTGACCACCAACGGCACCACGAATTACACCATCAGAACCAGTCATGACGTTAACATTGAAGTTAGTATCAATTTGCAATGCGGACAAAATAGAAACATCAAGGTTATTAACAACCGCACCCTTGTTATGAGGATCGGCATACCATGAAGCATCAATTTCTTGTTGGTTCTTGTTATTAGCCATAGATTGAGCAGCACCCTTATCAAAGTCCTGAACATCCATTACTTTTCTAACAAGACCTTCTTCAAGCAAATCAGTAGTTGGCTTAGTAATACCACCCAAAGCAAATGAAGCAGTAATACCGTCCTTAATCATGCTTTGACGAAGGTAACGAGTAACAGCTAATGCGGCACCACCTGAACCGGTTTGGAAACTGAAGCCTTGCTTGTAGTATGGTGAGTTAACAATAACTTGGTTAACCATTTGCGCAATCTTAAGTTCCTTAGGATCCTTGGTAAAACGAGTAGCACCTGAACCGATCTTGTCAGGGTCACCTACTTTATCAACCTTGACTACGTAGTCAACTTGGTCTTGCTTGATTGAAGCTGGGGTATTTGGATAATCAACAATATTGTCAGTTAAAAGAACAACTTTGTTAGCATATTGAGCATCCATTAAGGCATAACCTAATGAACCAAAGACAGCATCCCCATCTTGACCATTAGCGTTACCTGCAGGATCAGAAACAGGCACACCTAAGAAGGCAACATCGATCTTGATTTCTCCTTCTTCAATTGAACGAGCACGATTACCGTGTGAACGGAAAATCACAGGATTCTTCAAGCCGCCGTGAGAAACGAAGTCACCAAGTGAACCACGCATCCCTGAAGAAGTAATGTTAGTAATGACGCCCTTCTTAATAGCTTCAATTACCTTATCATTCATAACACCAGTTAATGAACTTGGAGCCAAAGTTAAATCCTTGTACCCCATAGCAATGATCTTGTCCATTACCATGTTAAAGATGTAGTCACCATTTCTAAAGTGGTGGTGGAATGAAATAGTCATGCCATCTTTCAAGTTGTTCTTGATTACGTCATCAAGAGAAGCAACGACCTTATCTTGACCAGTAGTTACGCGAACCTTTGGAGCTACACGCTTTACTTCTGGATGACCAATTTCAGTAGTTTCAAATGGCTTTAAATCCATTTTATTCATTAAATCGTCTGGTAATTCGCGTTTTACTTTATTCTCCAATGTAGTTACCTTCTTCATCAATCAAGTTAGAAGCTTTTGCAGTTTCAAGTACACGAGTTGCTTTTTCTACAACTGGCTTATCGACCATCTTACCGTTAAGTGAGATAACGCCGCTACCCTTAGCCTTGGCTTCACGAATAGCATTTTCAACATTTTTAGCTTGTTCAATTTCTTCTTTAGTTGGATTGAAGACCTTGTTAACCATCGCAATTTGACGTGGGTTAACCAAACTCTTACCGTCATAACCCAATTCGTGGATGTAATTAGTTTCACGATAGAAGCCTTCGGTATCCTTCATGTTAGAAAAGACAGTATCAAAGGCATAAACATCGGCGGCGCGAGCTGCTTGCAATACCATATTACGTGCAAATTCAAGTTCACGACCATCTGGGTAACGGTGAGTGTGCATATCAGCAGTGTAATCTTCACCAGATACAGCAAGTCCCATCATCAATGGTGTAGCTGTCGCAATTTCTGGAGCATTCAAAACACCCTTGGCACTTTCAATGGCAGCCATGACACCGATTGAACCTTTTTCAATGCCATATTCATCTTCCCAGTGTTCAATGTCCTTGACCAACTTTTGAATCATTGCTGCTGATTCGGTCTTTGGCAAACGGATAACATCAACGCCGGCCTTAACCATGGCACGAACATCTTCATCATAAAATGGCGTGTCTTGACCATTTACTCTAACTACGATTTCGCTACCGCCAAAATCAACAGTCTTAATCGCTTCGTAAACAAGCATTCTAGCTGCGTCTTTTTCAGTCAAAGATACTGAGTCTTCTAAGTCGAGCATGATTGAATCAGCGCCATAAATGCCGGCATCTTTGATCATGGCAGGGTTATTACCAGGAACGAACATCATGGTTCTACGTAAACGATTTTTAACGTAAGTCATTTAAAGCACCTCCAAGTCAGGCTTATCTTGTGTTTCAGTAGCACGTTGAGCAGCTGCTAAAGTACGAGCCTTAATCACACAATCAAGCGCACCCTTGTCAGTTGCCTTAACCTTGGCATTTTCTAAACCGTACTTCTTCAAAGTCTCGGTGATCACCTTTTCAATTTGATCACCATATGCCTTTTTAACTTCAGATTCCAAATCGATTTCAATACCGTTAGAACCTTTAGAGATCATGATTTGAATATCAGAACTTTCGAGGGTTCCTGCTACGGCAGTAGTTTTAATTTCCATCAATATTCATTCCTTTCTCAATTCTCGATTGCAATTCACTCATATTTTGCTTAATAAACTCATAGGTAGATTCGGGTACAAACTTGTTGATCTTTGCCAAATCTCCATCCTTGATCCATTGTCTTACCTGAGTAGCAGTCAAAATTTGTCCTGACTTTTCTAGGCGCTTAACAGTAATCACTTCAATATCAGGACCAAGCTCATGAGCTAAACTAACATTATAAAAGTGCGTCGTACGTGAAATAGGTTCTTGACCGATATAACGACGGGCAATGTTCAAAGCGGGTGCAATTTTATTCTTGAACACTGCAGCATCGACTGAGGTTTGGACGTCAATCAATTCATCAGGTGATTTTAAGAAATAAGCTGGGAATGTTGCTGGAGAAACCATGTAATCGCCACCTGAAACAACTTTTACATTAGCAAATTGCTTGGTCCCTTCCTGCACCAGCTTCATTCTTTCGTTAAAATTGAACAAGGAAACATCATTAGCTACCACAAAAACATAGACTAAATCATTTTCTTCACTTGCCATCTTAACTAAGTGTTGATGACCCAAGGTAAAAGGATTGGCATTCATCACAATCGCTGCGATCTTCTTATCAGCTTGATCTTCTACCTTTGGCAAATCACTCAAGAAATCATTTACATCTGGCATCCCGTTCTCTAAAAAAGCTGCCTCATCTGTCTTAGCCAGCAAATTAAAATGCAAGTGCTCAAAACTAGACGCATACTTGGCTTTAGTAAAAACGAATGAATGGTAAATCTTCTGCTCAGCTAAATACTGGAGCAAGTTGGTAACCACCTTGTTAAAGCGGGCGCCTTGAGTATCTTCATTAATCACACCCACATACTTCAACACGTTCCCGGCAACGCTGCCTGTACCAACTAGCTTGTCATCCTCATCTACTAAACCAATCGTATGGTCGATTTGATCAACTTCACGTGCACTAAAATTATGCAGATCTAAAGATGAAAGCAAATTCTCCCACTTTTGACGAGTTGCGGCATCACTTAAAAACAAATCAACTACTTTATCCATTGATATGCCACCTTACTATTATCAAAGAGCAAGTAATCTTTTTCACAAAGAATAGTTTACTCTTGCCGTTTTAATATTTCAAATTTGTACTTAATTTTTTAAATTTTGCAAAAATTCACTAATAATCTGATGAACTTTTGCTGGTTGTTCTGCCTGAGGCAAGTGCCCACATTCCGGAACAATTGCGGTTTCAACCTTCTCATTCAGGAATTTAATTGCCTTCGTAAAATCAGGATTAAAGAATGGTGATTTTTCACCAGCAATTACCAGCATCGGAACTGGACTATCCATAATCATATCGCGCCAATCTTGTTCCGCATGCTCTACCAAGCAATTGTAGTTTTCCTCAGGATTATAAGGAAAAGCTTGATATTCATTCTTGGCATCTTGGAACATTTTTTCATCAATATGATGGTAAAAAGCCTTGCCAAAATCGAATTTTAACATTTCTGGATAATTATCCCAGGTTAAATCCTTAAAGCCATATTGCCAGGTCTTGTCGGCGATCATCTTAGGTGATTGATCTAGATCAACCATCGCCTTAAGCCGGCCCTTACCATAAATGGACAAGTAGGCCCAGATGTTGGCCGCACCCATGGAATTACCGATAGCAACAACATCGTGCAAATCCAGCTCTTCCATCAATTCTTCCAGGTCAACGGCATGACGACTGATTCGCTGACCGCGGTAGGTGCGCTCGGATTGTCCTTGATTGCGCGGATCAAGCATGACGAAGCGATAACGATCATTAAAAAGTGCAATTAGGTCTTGCCACATTTGACTAGAACCACCGATACCGGGGATGCCTAATAAAACAGAGCGATCTTTTTCCCCTGTATCGCTGTAATGCAGCATGACATCATCATTTGTTTTAAATTTCATTTTGATCCTTCTTTGTATTCTTAGTTTTAACCTTATTATTACACAAAAAAGCAACCTGGTTTCCCAGATTGCCTTTTTCTACCAAACACCGATAATCTTCATCCAAAGTGAACCTACAATACCAAAGATCAGCATGTAGAGAATACCCAAGATGAAATTCATCTTCCACCATTCTTTTTGCTTAACGTAGCCTGTCGTAGCCAAAATTGAAGCAGGACCGTTAGCATAGTGAGTAGTTGAAGCGTTAATTACACCAGTAAATGCTAACAGCATAGCTGAAAGGCCAAGCGGTGCACCCATTGCAGTAGCTACAGTTAAGAATGGCAAATAAAGAGCTGTCATGTGAGCTGTACCACTAGCAAAGAAGTAGTGAGTGTAGAACATTAACAAAATAAGTACTACTAAAACAAGGCCCCAGCTGATGCCGTGAACTTCGTTTTGAATAAACTTGGTGAACCAATCGATAAAGCCGTAAGAAATCAACTTACCGGCCATGAAGATCAAGATTGAAAGCCAAATCAAAATGTTCCAAGCACCAGTTTCATGCAAGGCATCTTCCATGCTTAACACACCAGTAATTAATAAAAGCGTTACTGCTAAAAATGCAACAAAGGCTGAGTTAAGTTGTGGAATCTTGAAGAATCCTGAAAGAACCCAAAGTAAAATAGCTAAAGAAAAGACAATTGCCATGATCTTTTCAGGTTCGGACATTGGACCCATCTCTTTTAATTTGCCATCAGCCCAATTTTTAGCATTAGGAGTTTCCTTAATCTCAGGTGGATACATCTTGTAAATTACAATTGGAATAATCAATGTAGCCACGATTACTGGAACTAAGCCTGCCCAGAACCAGCTAATCCAGCTCATTTGATAGCCCTTTTGTGCGGCCATCTGTTGAGCAACCAAGTTAGGAGCAGCACCGGTAATAAATAGTGCTGTTGATAAAATATTAGCGTGAAAGGCGGTGAAGTCTAAGTATGCACCGATCTTCTTTCTTGAAGGATCGTGAGGATTAGACTTGTAACTCTTGGAAATAGATTCAACTACAGGCCAAGTTACCCCACCAGTACGAGCACTGTTAGATGGAATAAGCGCACCCATGATTAATTCCAAGCCGGTAACGGCATAACCGATACCAATTGATCGCTTACCGAACTTTTTAATCATTAAGTAAGCTACACGGTTACCTAAACCGGTCTTGCTAATACCATGAGCCATGATAAAGGCCATAGCGATTAGCCAAGCAGCAGAGTTGCCAAAAGAACTCAAAATACCAGTTTGTACTACCACGCCCTTGGAATTAACTATGTCTTTAACTGGAGCTAAGCCAACTAAGACAGTTACTACCATTCCGAGCAATGTTGTACCACCAATTGGCAATGGCTTTGTGATACATCCCACAATCGTTGCAACAAAGATTGCAAACATTTCCCAGGCTTGAAGTGATAAACCACTTGGTCGCCATGGTGTGATCAACCACAGCACTATACCTACTACTAAAGGCCAAATGAAGCCTTTATAATTTACCTTCTCTAAATTTTTCATTTTTCTCCCCTGATGAGTATTCAATAAAAAAATCAATTCAAAAATGAATTTTTTCACATAGTATTATATACCTTTCAAGGGAAATTTAAACTATTTTAAAAAGAAAGTTATTTTTTATGTTTTTTAAAATAAAAAACAAGTGCATTTCTGCACTTGTTCGCTGTCTTAACAAACATTAGTTTGATAAAATTATATCTGCAAAAAAGTTAAATTAGCGGCGGTACTTCTTTTAGAAAGAAGTTGATGCTTATGGTGTAAATCATTTTGCTCATATTCTAAAGAAAGGAGGACCAATTTTACTTGATGAATCTTCTTGTATTCATCCTTGGTGTAACATTTTTCTTATGTTGCCTGGCATCGGAGCTTGTATATCTAATCACCCAGACTATTCGATTAGTTATTCTAATTCGAACATTAAAAAAATAGCAAAATTAAAAACCGCTTCAATAGCTTTTGGAAGAAGTTTAGCGGTTTTTAATTAATCCTAAACAGTACCACCGTTTTTTAACGGTTTTGCACTAAAGAGGTGCGGCAGTCGTAATGCCGGCCTCTATTTTCATTTCTAATTATATCACATTAGCCAATATTATCCCAAGGCTTCAAGTCTACTGCTGGACCTTCTGCAAGTTCAACTTGCTCCTTAGTCAAAAATTCTTTTCTAACTACGACATCATAAACATAGTCTTCAAACCATGGTTGACTCATTTCGTAAAAGCCCTTGTGACCAAACTTGTCACCCCATGAATTTTCAACCTTCCACTTGCGAATGTGGCCGTGATCTTCATCAACACCGACTAAGGTCATATCGTGAGTAGCAAAACCTTCGCCAGTCGCTAAACGATCAGCCTTGCTCATCTTGGTATCAACACCAAATAATTTATCGGTTTGGTAAAGTTCGGTATCAAGATAACCAGTCTTTCTTTCCATTTGCTTTAAAACGTCGTTACCAAAGATTACGGCATCCCCAGATTTAAGTTGTGCTACAGCAGCTTGAGCCAAGTATTCAATTGGCACATTCAAAAACTTAATTTGATCACCGCCATCAACATTGTCATAAAGTGGCATATGGTAAAGCTTGTTAAATTCGTGGTTAGGACAGTTTGATAAAACTACATAATCATCAAACTTAAAGTCCTTGAAATACTTTTGTACGAATTCACGTGGAGTTAAGTCTCTTTCCAAGTGATATTTTTTGTCGTCATCGCGGTATTCCAAGTCAAACTTCTTTGGTGGTTCGCCTAAGGCAACAGATACCATGCGGTAAACTTCATTCAAAAAGTGCTTCTTAGCCTTTTCAATTTCATCTTGTGAACTGCCTTCACTCACTAATTTACGTAAAGCAATAGCATCTTTTCTTTCCTTACGTGCTAAAGAATCGATCAAACCAGTAGTATTGTTGGAGTTAAAACTTTCAGGCATTGCGTATGAAGGTACAACACCATATTTTTTAACTAGGTTGATGGCCATGCTCCAAAGGCCGCCATCTTCACCAGCAAAAGCTAACCATGATTGCACTTCGCGGTCGTTAAGTGGCTTATCAGCCAAACGGATCATTGCATCATAAAAGGCATTTGCACGTTCAATCTTATCCCAGAAAAAGTTATAAGCTTGTGAGAAAGTGAAATCTTTTACTTTGTTTTGCTTGCCAAAGTAATGACGCAAAACATTCAATGTGGCAAATTCCCAGCAACGACCAGAATGCTTTTGGTCAGTTACGCCACCTACATCAAGTTCAGTTGAAAAAACATGGTTTAAACGTTCTGAAACGCGATCGTTAAAGGATGCTTCAAGTAATCCGCTACGACGAGCAGCACGTGAAGCAACTTGATTTTTGCTATTAGTATTGAAATCGGCAGAAAAGTCTGCGATCTCTTGATCAGAAATAACTGTCATATCCTACCTCGTCAGTCTCTAATTTCTTATTAATTCTTTAATCATAATAATACCTTCTTTTGTATTATCTAGCAAGCAAAAAAAGGCGTTCAATGAACGCCTTTTTCTTAATATATCTATATCAATTAAAGTTCAATACCTGATAAAACTTCTTGCATTTTATCAGCTGAGTTGAGCATCTTAGCCTTTTCAGCATCTGAAAGCTTGGTTTCGATTACTTGTTCAATACCTTCACCGTTGATAACAGTTGGAGTACCTAAGTACAAGTCGTGCTTAATGCCATATTCGCCGTTAATTGGTGCTGATAATGGCAAGCAGATTGAACAGTTGTCCAAGATGGCACTAACGATTTGGGTAAGCATCATTGCAACACCATAGAATGTAGCACCCTTGTTAGCGATGATCTTGCCGCCCTTCTTGCGGACGTCAGTTTCAATTTCACTTAAAACATTGTCATTAATTTCTGCATAGTCGCGAAGCGGCTTACCATCAACAGTTGATTCATCAAAGTTTTCAAAACTAGTATCACCATGTTCACCAAGAACCATTGAGTTAACCTTGGCAACTGGAACATTAAGCTTCTTAGCAAGTTCAACGCGAAGACGCATTGAATCAAGTGAAGTACCAGTACCAATTACACGGCTCTTAGGGAAGCCTGATAACTTTTGAGTTAAAGTAGTTAAGATATCTACTGGGTTTGCGGAAACAACGAATACACCCTTAAATCCTGATTCAACAACGGGTTCTACAATGCTCTTTAAAATCTTAACGTTCTTAGCAACCAAATCAAGTCTAGTTTCACCAGGTTTTCTAGGAACACCAGCAGTAATTACACAAACGTCAGCATCTTTAGCATCACTGTATTCAGCTGGATGGATATCAGTTTGACCCATAAATGGAGTAATATCTTCAAGGTCCATTGAGTCACCAACTGGACGATCCTTAGCTACATCGCAAATTGCCAATTCATCAACAGTAGCGTTTTGCAATAAGTCATTTGCAAAAGTTGAACCTACGGCACCATCACCAACAAGAAATACTTTTCTACTCATAAGTTATATTAGTCCTTTCATAAACGTAATTTTCTACATATTCCATTATACACTAAGCGCTTACATTAGACACTATTTATTAATTAATTACGTTAATATTGTGCTTTTCTTAACAAATATATTGAAAAAAAGACAACTCTCATTGTCTCTTTTTCGGTTAGATTTATTTGTGTTCTCTAGCGTATTTAGCCATTTGAATACCAGCTTGGCGACCAAAGATAACCGTTTCAGCAACTGAGTTACCACCAATACGGTTGTTGCCGTGAAGTCCGCCAGAAACTTCACCAGCTGCATAAAGACCTTTAATTACGTTACCGTTGGTATCCAATACTTGAGTTTCGGTGTTGATATGAATTCCGCCCATAGTGTAGTGAATAGCTGGGTGAATGTGAATAGCGTAGTATGGTCCAAGGTTTAATTCACGATCCATACCAGTAGTTCTGCCAAATTCCTTATCCTTGTGGTTTTCAACGGCCTTGTTCCACTCATCTACTGTGGCAGCTAAGTTTTCTGGATCAACATCAATTTCCTTAGCTAAGTCGGCCAAAGTGCTGCCCTCCTTAACCAAGCCAATGTGGTCATAAAATTCTACAGCTGCAAAATGAGCACGAACACCTGAATCGAAGACCAAGTATGCACCGTCTTCGTTTAAACCAGTAATCGCACTTGAAACAATTTTACGGGTGTTTAATTCGTTAACAAAACGCTTGCCGGCCTTGTTAACCAAAATAGCACCTTCACCACGTAAACCTTCACCGATTAAGTAAACGTGTGGGTTATCAGTATCTGCAGTTGGGTGAACTTGAATAAAGTTCATTTGCATCAATTGCGCACCAATTTCTTTAGCAAGCTTAATCCCATCGCCAGTAGCACCTGGTTGGTTGGTAGTCTTGTAGTCAACTAAATCTGGACGATACTTCTTGATGATTTCTTTAGAAGCGCCAAAGCCACCAGTAGCAAGCAAAACTGCCTTAGCCTTAATTGTTTTAACGCCTTTATCAGTTTCAACTTCTACGCCGTTAACATTGCCATTCTTGTCTTGCAACAATTTAGTTACTTTAGCACCAGTAAAGATGTCTACACCGGCCTTTTTAACTTGGTTAGTTAAACGTGAAGTCAAATAGAAACCAACTGGTTCCATTGAACCTGGACGGTGAGCTCTCTTTACGCTCATCCCACCGGTAATGGTTAAATCAGTCAAACGAACGCCATATTTCATTAACCAGCTAATTGCAATAGCAGAGTGGTTAACAAAGTACTTAAGCATTGCACGGTCGTTTAATAAACCGCCACCCTTTAAAGTTTCTTCGTAAAAGTCACGGTTGTTGTCAATGATTCCTTCATCAAGTTGAACCAATGATTCAGATGCGTTCATACCACTAGAAGCACGACTAGTGTTACCACCAATTTTACCGTTCTTTTCCAAAATAACAACATTCAAACCAAGTTCACGAGCTTGAAGTGCTGCTGTTAAACCAGTACCACCTGAACCAACAATTATTGCATCATATTTATTTTTTAATTCTTTATTATTTGGCATAATATCCCCTATTATTCTTCTGGAGTGGACTTGTCGACATTAGTCATCTTCATGTAGTCCATCCATTCATCGTATTGCTCTTCGGTAACCTTGCCGCTCTTTAAGGCAGCTTCTTTCAAAGTAGTGCCCTCTTTTTGTGCAGCTTGGGCAATTTTAGCAGCAGCATGGTACCCAATGTGTGGTGATAAAGCAGTAACTGTCATAAGTGAATTTTCAAGCAATTCATCCATACGCTCTTCGTTAACAGTTAAGCCATGTATCATTTTATCAGCAAAACCAGTAATTGTACCAGTTAATATATCACAAGAATCAAGGAATGAAGCAATCATGACAGTCTTAAAGACGTTCATTTCAAAGTTACCTTGACTTGCAGCAAAAGTAATCGTGGTATCATTACCAAATACTTTAGCAGCAGCCATAGTTACAGCTTCGGCTTGAGTTGGGTTTACCTTACCTGGCATGATACTTGAACCTGGTTCGTTAGCAGGAATATTTAATTCACCGTAACCAGCTCTTGGACCTGATGCCAAGAATCTGATATCTTGAGCAATCTTAAACATGTCGGCTGCGAGCGTCTTAAGTGCACCATGCATTACATCAAGACCTGAGTGGTGAGCTAAGCCCCAGAACTTGTTGGTCTTAACCTTGAATTCGTGACCATATACTTCTGATAATTTACCAGCAATCTTTTCAGTCATGCCTGGTGCAGCGTTAAGTCCGGTACCTACAGCAGTACCACCGATAGCCAATTCATAAAGAGTTGGCTTCAATTCTTGAATGTATGAAAGATCATGTTTCAATGCGGAAATGTAGCCAGATAATTCTTGACCAAAAGTAAGTGGAGTTGCATCTTGCAAGTGAGTACGACCAACCTTAACAGTTTTCCAGTACTTCTTTTCCTTAACTACTAATTCATCAATCAAATGCTTGATAGCGGGTTCAAGCTTGTCTAAGGCTTCAACAGCAACGATATTCATAGTAGTTGGATAAGTATCATTAGATGATTGACCACGGTTAACATCATCGTTAGGCAAAATACCTAAACCTGGGTGAAGCTTGTTGGCCAAGTTAGCCACTACTTCGTTAACGTTCATGTTACTTTGAGTACCTGAACCAGTTTGAAGTACGTGTAATGGGAAGTCTTTTCTTAAATCTGTATCATTAAGTGCTAAAAGATGATCAATTGCATCTTCAATTGCTTCACCTTTTTCTTTAGGTTCATCCCCAACCTCAACGTTTGATTCAGCTGCCGCCTTCTTCAAATGCAAAAAGGCACGGATGATTTGAATTGGCATTAATTCACCGCTTGGGAAGTTATTGCGACTTCTTTCTGTTTGTGGACCCCACAAAGCATCCTTAGGAATTTTTACAGGGCCAATAGTATCACTTTCAATACGATATTCTTCTTCGCTCATTATTTTTCCTCCTTACATAAGCATAAGGTTTTTGTTAGTTTTCAATCACCTTTTATGATACCTGTAAAGGCTTTCTTTTTCAATTAAAGAAAAAAGATCTAGGATAGCCTAGATCTCATCTTAAAAATTTCTACCTATTTTGATGGTTCATCTTTTTAGCAAAGAAGTCACCAACAATTTGTACAATAAAAATCAAAATAATTACTAAGACAGTAGCAACTAAGGTAACGTCATTGTTAAAACGATTGTAACCATATGAAATAGCTGTGTTACCTAAACCACCGGCACCGATGGCACCAGCCATTGCAGTTAAACCAATCAATGAAATGATGGTTACTGTTGAAACGCGGATTAATTCTGAACGTGATTCACGTAAGTAAACATCAAAAATGATATCTGAAACAGTTGCGCCTAAACTTTGAGCAGCCTCTACTTTACCTGTGTCAACACTTTCAAGGGCAACTTGTACCTGACGAGCGTAGAATGGGAAAACACCTAAAGTTAATGGAACTAAGGCTGCCTTCATCCCGATTTGAGTACCAACAATCTTTTGCGTAACAGGTGCAACAAAGGCAAGCAAGATTACAAATGGAATAGCTCTAAAAATTGAAACTATCTTATCGCAAACGTTATACCAGAACTTGTTTGGACGAATACCGTCTTCTTTGGTTACAACAAGCAAAACACCAAAAATAATTCCGAGAATGCCACCGAAGATTGTGGCCCAAAAAGTCATGAATAATGTTTGAAAGATACTAGTTCCCCAGCCAGCGTCTCCGCCCCAGCCGAGTTGTACGACATTTGGACAAACTTTTTCAAACCAACTAATCATCTAAATTCCCCTTTTCATCCAATCTAGTCAAAGTAACGTTTTGCTTCTCCAAGAATTCTCTAGCTTGCTTTTGCTTATCGGCATCCCCTTTAACCAAAACAACCAAAGTACCGATCGCTTCGCCATTTAACAGTTCCACGTTACCATAAAGCATTGAAACCTCTACTCCAATTTGACGGTAAAGTTCAATAATGATGGACTTAGTCACATTGGCAATGCTGTAAACCAGTTGATATACCTCTTCATTTGCTTCTAGTTTGCCAAGGTTCAAGGCCTCTAAAGTTTGAATAGCTTCAAGGCCACCACCAACAAAGCGTTTAGTCAATTCCTTCTTAGGATGCAAGAAGACTTGACGCAAATTGCCTTTTTCAATCATCTTACCGTGTTCCATTACAGCAACCTTATTACAGATCTTCTTAACGGCATCCATTTCGTGGGTGATTAAAACTACAGTCAAACCTAATTGCTTATTGAGTCGCTTCAATAGATCCAAAATTTGTTGTGTATTTTGTGGATCAAGCGCACTAGTAGCTTCATCAGAGATCAAGATATCCGGGTGGTTAGCCAAAGCACGAGCAATAGCTACTCTTTGTTGCTGACCACCTGATAATTCAACTGGATAAAAGTTAGCCTTATCTTTCAAATCAACTAAATCAAGCAATTCTAATGAACGTTTTTCTAATTCTTCATCGGAAAGTTTTGCATGCTTTAATGCAAAAGCAACATTTTCTAAAACCGTTGTTTCATTTAATAGGTTGAAGCCTTGGAAAATCATGCCGATTTTTCGACGTTCCAGTTGCAATTGTTTATTAGAAATAACTTGTTTGCCCTCTTTAACAAAATCGACATCGTTGACCTTGATATTACCCTTGCTAGGATGTTGCAGGAGGTTAATCGTTCTAACCAAGGTTGACTTACCGGCACCAGAGAAGCCGACAACTCCATAAATATCGCCTTTTTCAACGTGCAAAGTTACATCGCTAACTGCTTTGACAACTTTACCCTTTTTTTGAGGAAAATCTATATCAATATGATCTAATTGAATAATGCTCATTCTAACCCCTCCTACTTAATCTTGATATCCCAAGCAGCAATTTGTGAATTACCGTAGTAGTGCTTAGTCATCTTCTTTGTCTTTTCGGTTTGGTAGGCCTTAACCACATCTTTGTAAAGTCGGTTGTTTTCTTGACCCTTCTTAGCACAAATGATGTTGATCCATTGCTTAGAATCTTTGTTAACTGGTTCAACGTAAATAGTTTGCTTATCGCCTAAACCAGCTGGACCAGCATAGTCGTTGTTAACTACTGAAGCATCAACTGAGTTGATTACTCGACCAGTTTGTTCAGCACCAACTTCCTTTAACTTAAGGTTGCGTGGGTTCTTAGTGATATCGGCTACAGTAACAAGTGTCTTGCCCTTTCTTAAACCGATTAAGCCAGCGTTTTTAAGAACAAACAATGCTCTTGATTCATTAGTTGCATCATTTGGAATGGCAATAGTTGCACCATCTGGCAATTGAGACAACTTCTTGTATTTCTTAGAGTACAAACGAATTGGTGCAATATAAGTTTTACCGATTGGAACTACACCACCACCATTTGACTTGTTCCATGCTTTAAGGAAGGCGTAGTGTTGGAAAGCATTCAAATCAACATCGCCAGATTTCAAAGCCTTGTTTGGCTGGTTGTAATCAGTAAAATTCTTTATCTTAATCGTAATACCATATTTATCTTTAGCCGTTTGAGCAACGCTCTTCCAAATAGCTGCATCTTGTTTACTTTGTGAGACAACACCAACTGTTACAGTCTTGGCTTGGGTTTTACTTGGAATTCCTGGTCCAAAACTAAACCAACCAGCAATTAAGATTAAAACGCCGATAATTGTCCAAATAATTGTATTTCTCCGTCTACGCTTACGCATGTAACTCAACTCCTAATAATGAAAATAAAAAAGCATTCATCCTAAAAGGACGAATGCTCGTGTTACCACCTTTAATTCATTTATCACTCACGCGATAAATCTCATTAGCTATCAAATTAATAGCCTGCACTGTTAACGGGTGCAAATCCGCTGATAGCTAAATATCACTATCAGTCATCGTTCCAAGCCCATATTCGCTAGGGCCTATTTGCTAACTTTCACCACCACGTTAGCTCTCTTTATAAATAGGAAACCAGTTACTCAGCTCTTCAAGATGTTTGATTAATAATTTGTTATAAATAAGTTATCATCATTTTTTAATCTAGTCAACATATTTTTTAATTATTCTTCTGAGTAAGCGATTTTATTTTATAATGTGGTTATATCTTATAATTTAATAATTGCTAAGGAGAAAGAAATGAAGAAAAATCACTTTCGAAGTTTGGCTCTCTTATTAGTAGCGGCAGTAGGCTTGATTTCCTTTGCCAATACTAATGTCCCATGCAATAACCAAACCGTTTATGCCGTTTCAGATAAATCACTCGCTAATCTGAAATTTCATAAACAAGAAATTGTTACGGTCGACCATAATGAACCGCGCTTCTCTAAAAGTACGTTGTCAAAGAAAAATGGTCCCTGGCAAAAATACAGTAATTTAGATTACTTAAATAGAGCTCAGGCGGCTAATGCCCTTTTGAATAGGAGATTGATGCCCCATAGTCCAAGAGCCGGTTTGACTTGGGATCCAACTGGTTGGCACAACAAACGCATTGCTAGTGGCTGGCTTTACAACCGTTGTCACCTAGTTGGCTATCAATTAACCGGTCAAAATAATAATCCGCGCAACCTAATTACTGGAACACGTGAATTAAACGATCCAGACATGCTCAAGTACGAAAATGAAGTTGCCGATTATTTGAAAGACTCTTCAAGTAATTACGTTCGCTACAGAGTTACACCAATTTTCAAAGGTAATGACTTGTTAGCAAACGGTGTTGAAATGGAAGCTAAATCAATCGGCAGCAATGCTGTTGATTTCAATGTTTATATTTTCAATGAGCAACCTGGCGTAATCTTAAACTACAAAGATGGTACTAGTCGCGTTAAACATGGTTCAAGTATGATTGCTGAACATGTAAAAGCTAGAAGCCATCATGTGACTAAAGCAAGAACCATTCATAACATTAAGCACAAGATTTCTACTGCAAATTACCGTGTAATTGGTAACAAACGCAGCAAGATTTATCATGTTGCCAGTGGTGAAAACTATCATATGAGTTCAGCCAATGCAGTTTACTTTCCTTCGGAAGCTGCTGCTAGACGTGCTGGCTACCGCAAATCTTTAAGATAATAAGTAGAAAAATAAGATCTATCTTTTTTTGTACAGATAGATCTTATTTTTATCCAATATTTTTTCTACCGCGTTGATAAGCTTCATGCAGTTCCGCAAAAGTCATATTCTTGCCCTTTTGATCAAAGACAACCAATACTTCTTGCACACCATCCAAAATTCTTGATAACCAGCGGAAAATTGTAGTTGCCGCACAGAATAAGACAAATAGAATGAACATTGCCTTATCAGAAATCATGGTCAGTGAGAACAGATTGTGTAAGAAGATAATCGCTAAAACTAACCCGACGAATGATCCAATCATTACGCATAAACGGAATTTATTTAATGGAGCTGAAATGTGGTAAAGTACCATCATTCCCACTGCCACCAATAAAAGTGTTGCCGTTGTACCTACATCATTATGATCAAGCGATATATAGCCGCCTGCAACCACCAAAATACTTACCGCCAGCATATCGGTTACCCCACCAGGGATTGCTCTTGCCAAAATATTGGGAATAAATTGTCCGCGAATTCTATTGTGATTACTTTCTAGAGCCAACAAGAATGATGGTAAGCCAATGGTGAAGGCAGAAATCAAGGTAATCTGTGATGGCTGTAATGGATAATCAATGACCATTACGAGTGAGAAGATAGCCATCAAAAATGAGAAGATATTCTTTACCAAGAACAAACTGGCTGAACGCTGAATGTTATTAACTACGCGCCGAC
This sequence comes from uncultured Lactobacillus sp., assembly GCA_930989465.1. Taxonomy (GTDB): domain Bacteria; phylum Bacillota; class Bacilli; order Lactobacillales; family Lactobacillaceae; genus Lactobacillus. The sequence goes on from CAKNLX010000015.1 coordinate 17,142, forward strand.
CTTCATTTACCACCTTAGGCATTCTAGCAAAATTTGAATCAAGCAATACTACTTGAGAGGCTTGAACAGCCGCACTGTTACCGGATGCCATCGCAATTGAACAGTCTGCTTTCTTCATAGCCAAAATATCATTAACACCATCGCCTGTCATTGCCACAGTATTACCTTGTTTTTGTAAAGCCTTAACAAATTTACGTTTTTGTTCTGGTTTCACTCTGCCAAAGACACTATAATTTTGAACTGCTTCTTCATAACCATCTTCTGGAATTTCGGAAGCATCAATATATGCATCTGAATTTTGGATACCGGCTTGCTGCGCTACTCGCGAAACCGTGACAGGATTATCACCGGAGATCACCTTAATAGCCACACCTTGTTTAGCAAAGTATTCAAAGGTTGCTTTAGCTTCTTTTCTAATCGGATTAGTCAAAAGAATGTAGCCATAGACTTCAACTGGCTTAGTCAACTTAGAATCATCTTCAGTTAAAATTCCAGGATAGTCGGCCACAATTAAGACACGATAACCAGTCTTGGCATATTTTTCAAATTCAGCTTGGTATTCCTCAAATTGGTCTCTCAACACCATTTCTGGTGCCCCAATTAATAAGGTATGATCGTCAAAAATGACGCCGCTGTATTTATTAACAGAGGTAAAAGGTAAAATGCTGCTGGCTTTTTTGCCATTATTTTGAGTGAAAAAGCCGTGAACAGCCTTCATCGTAGCATTATCAGCTGGCATATTTTGAGCAAAATCACCAATTACATTATCCAAGTCACCTTGATAATTTTTGGAAGGAACAGCCTTTTCCACGCTCATTTTTGGTTCAGTAATTGTACCAGTTTTGTCAACGCACAATACGTTAACGCGAGCTAGAGTTTCAACACTCTTCATATCATGCAGCATTACCTGTTTGCGTGCCAATCTTACAGCAGAAAGAGCCAACGCAATCGTTGTCAAAAGGTATAAGCCTTCTGGAATCATCCCGATAATGGCTGCTTCCATGGAAACGATGCTGCGGTAAAGCGACATTTTATTAACGAAAAAGCTCATTGAAAAGAGGGCTATTCCCAGGGGAATAATAATGATTCCGACCCATTTAATCAATTTATTAATGGAGCGAACCATCTCTGATTGCTCACTATTTCCCATGGCTTTTGCTTTAATAGTTAATTTAGAAATATAGCTTTCTTTACCAACTTTTTCTAGTTGCATGTATGCAGAACCTGAAACTACGAAAGAACCAGACATCAATTCATCGCCCACTTCTTTAGTAATTTCATCGGATTCACCTGTTAACAGTGATTCATTGACGCGGATATTTCCTTTAATGACTTGACCATCGGCAGGAATCTGATCCCCAGTTTTCAATAAGACAATATCGCCCTTAACCAGTTTTTCAATCGGAACTTGCTCTTCTTTTCTATTACGCAAGGCTCCAATATCCGTGGCATTCATCACATTTAACTTGCTTAAAATTTTCTTTGCTCGAATTTCTTGTACAATCCCGATCACGGTGTTCAAGATAATTACTGGCAAAAAGGTCAAATCCTTATATGCTCCAACCACTACCAGCAAAATAGATAGAACTAAGAAAATCAAGTTAAAGTAGGTAAAAACATTTTCACGAATAATTTGCTTATTTGTTTTAAATTGATCGTCAACAGCTTTGTTGACTTCTCCAGCTGCAATTTTTTGTTCAACTTCAGCTGTAGTTAATCCTGTTTCTAAATTTGTCTTTTCTTCGTTCATTTTCTTTTCCTAAGTAAATATTTTTACGTACTATTATACCGAAGAAATAAAAGAGCCCGCAACTTGCAAGCTCTTTTTTAATGGATTTAATTTTTTCTTTACAGTTCTTCTAAATCACTATCGGCCTTACTTTCAACAATGAATTCTTTCATTACATTTTAATCTTTGATCATCATTTTTAGTAGCCGATTATTACTTTTAGTAGGAATTTCACCTACTTCATATAAAGCTACAGTAGAAGGGCTCCACCCTATTACTTTTGCAAATTGCTTTTACGTTAAATTCCACTTTTGTCGTAATGCTTTAATCTCTTCAGGTTTAACGAAATCAAACATTTCACGATATTTATCTTGAGCTATCTTTATAGCTGCATTATCTAGAGTCATATCTGGAACAACTTTTTGAGTACTATCATCAAATCATGCAGGCGCAGTTATTTTGATTTCTTTGCCTCTAATATTGAAAGTGTTGGTATAGTTCTTAATTGAAGTAGTCATAGCGTTCCCCTTAATATAACTAAATTATATAGGATTTCACTATGAATTTATAGTAAAGCATTAGCTAAAATTTTAGATGTAAAAACACGTTACTAACAATCATAGTAACGTGCTCTCTATTTTAATTCTTTCTCTGATAAGTCAAAAAAGTATAAGGATATTTATTCTTTTCATCGGCTTCATGATGTTTTTTCTTCACCAACTTAAACTGATCATAATCTATCTCTGGCATAACAGTATCTGCTTCAAAAGTAGCGTCAATCTCCGTTTTTTCCAAAACATCTACTTGCTCAAGCAATGTCTTAAAAATTGACACCCCACCAATCGCGCAAAGCTTTTCACCCTGATGATTTTGAATATAATCATTTAATTCAGCAACCGAATTAACAATCAATACCTGATCATTATCTTGGTACTTCTTTTTCAAATCTTGATCATGAGTTAAAACGATATGCTTTCTCTGAGGCAATAATCTTGGCAAACTCATGAAAGTTTTTCTACCCATGATAATTGGATGACCAATGGTTTTCTCTTTAAAATGATGCAGATCTGCTGGCAAATGCCATGGCAAATGTCCGTCTAATCCTATCTGATGTTTTTGGTCTTCTGCCCAAACATACTCGATCATCGCGTCCTCCTAAACTGCAACCGGCGCCTTAATCGTGCCATGATGCTGATAATCAACCACTTTAATATCCTTCATTTCAAAATCTTCGATATTTTTCTTTTCAGGATTAAGCCATAATTGTGGTGAATCATACGGCTTACGGCTAAGCAATTCTTCAACTTGCTTGAAGTGATTGCGATAAATATGGGCATCCCCCAATGTATGAATAAACTCACCAACTTGCAAACCCGTTTCTCGAGCAATCAAATTAAGTAAAAGCGAATATGATGCAATATTAAATGGCACGCCTAAAAACATGTCCCCTGATCGTTGATAAAGCTGTACACTGATTTTGCCATCAACCACATAAAACTGAAACATGACATGGCAAGGTGGAAGTGCACTAGTCGGAACGTCTTCAGGATTCCAGGCGGTAACAATCATGCGGCGTGAATTTGGCGTTTCCTTAATTTGCTTGATCACATCAGCAATTTGATCAATAAATCCGCCTTCCCGCTTTTTCCAATGTCGCCACTGCGCACCATAGACATCGCCTAAGTTGCCATACTTCTTAGCAAAATCCTCATCATCCAAAATCCGTTGATCAAACTTTTTCATTTCTGCCTGATAAATCTTGTTAAACTCTGGATCACTTTGACTGCACAAGCCAAAATCCGTCATATCGGGACCTTGATATTCGCTGCTATTAACCCAATTTTTAAAGGCCCATTCATCCCAGATATGGTTATTATGCTCTAATAAAAAGCGAATATTAGTATCTCCTCTTAGAAACCACAACAACTCACTTTTAATCAAGCCAAATGGCACCTTCTTAGTAGTCAACAATGGAAAACCTTGCGAAAGATCGAAACGCATTTGAGCACCGAAATAACTCCTAGTACCTGTCCCCGTTCGATCATCCTTATCATATCCTTCTGTCATAATTTTCCGCAATAGATCTAAATATGGTTGTTCAAGAATCGCCATTTTTGTTCACCTTTCAAAAAATCATTTTCTATTACAATACCATAGATATAGTGGCTTTGATAATGCAATATAGCCATATTTAGTAGTTTATATAAATTAAGCAAAGAAAAAAATCCCAAAACTTAATTTGGGATTTTTCTTCTAATTTTTCTCAAATTCACCTTTATGTCTTACCAAATATACGATTGTCGCAGCAATCAATACTAAGGCACCCACAATAACGGAAATTCTAGTATCCGGATTGATAAACATAAAGACAACGATGACTAAGAGCATTAAGAATGCGAAGTAATTTGAAAATGGATATAGTGGCAACTTAAATGGATGATTTGCCATTACGTCCTTATTGTGTCTTCTAAATCTAAGTTCAGCTAACAAGATTACAAACCATGGAATCATTCCCGGCAAAACTGATGAACTGAAGACTACTACAAACAAATCAGAAGCTGAATGATTAAATTGTGAAGCAATTACATTTAAAACAAAGCCGGTAAAAATACCACCTGAAATACCCATAATTGCACGATCTGGAACAATTCGCTTAGAAATGTGCTTGAAAATTCCAGGAGCTTCTTTATCATGTGACAATTTAAACAGCATTCGACTTGAAGAATAAATACCTGAGTTGGCACCCGAAAGCGCAGCCGTTAACACCACAAAGTTAATAATTGAGGCAGCTGCGGTAATTCCCACTTTAGCAAAAGTAGTTACAAATGGTGACCCCAGACTACTCAATTGATCCCATGGGTAAATAGTCACAATTACGAAGATGGCACCAACATAGAAAATCAAAATTCTGAATAAAACAGATTTAACACTTTTGACAATTGCTTCTTGTGGGTTGGCAACTTCCCCTGCAGAAATTCCTAAAAGTTCAATACCTTCATAAGAACCTACGATAATAGACATAGAGAAGAAGAAACCTTTAAAACCACCGGTAAAGAAACCACCATGTGCCCATAGATTGCTAAAACCGGTAGGTTTACCACCGTTACCCACGCCAAAGAAGATAACGATAAAGCCTAAAATGATCATTAAAATAATGGTAACGACTTTGATCATAGCAAACCAAAATTCCAAGGACGCATAGGCTTTGGCACTTGCAAGGTTAGCTAACAAAAGAAAGGCGATAATTATTATCCCCGACCAAAGCACGCTGATATTCGGCCACCAATATTTTAGATATTCGGTCGCGGCAACAACTTCGGACATCCCTACAACGATGTATTCAAAGACATTCGCCCACTCGGCAAGATACCCAGCTAAGGGATGCACGTATTCCGTTGCATAATCAGCAAAAGATCCAGTCCCTGGATTGACATAGAGCATTTCCCCTAGGGCTCTCATGACAATGTACAAGATTAACCCAACAAACATGTAGGCTAATAATACGGACGGACCAGTCCATTTAATAGTTGATGTTGACCCCATAAATAAGCCGACACCGATTGCTCCACCAAGTGAGATCATCTCCATTTGGCCAGCAGACATGGTACGGCGCAGTTGGGGTGCGTTATTCTTTTTACTCATATAACAACTCCAAAAAAATCAGTTCTATCCTATTAAAATATTCTTCGATAAATTTAATTTTAAACTTGATGATTTGTCAAGAGAAAAAGAAAAAGACTACCATTCATTACATGGTAGTTTGCTAAAAATTCTAAGGAGTGTACAGGATTTGAACCTGCGCGCCAAGGAAAACTTGGTTCGCCGGATTTCGAGTCCGGTGCATTACCACTCTGCCAACACTCCATAACGTTATCATTATAACTCATTATTATAGATAATCAAAAACAAACTAGAATTTTATATAATTTCAAAATTTATTGTGCTAAACTATCCCTAAAGCATCATATCGGTACTCTATTTTTAGATATAGTTGATAGAAAAGAGAACAATTATGTGTACATCTATTATATTTAGTCCAAGGGATCACTACTTTGGCCGCAACCTTGACCTTGAAGTTACTTTTGGACAACAAGTTGTTATTACTCCACGCGACTACGTATTCAAGTTTCGTGACATGCCTAAAATCGATCATCACTATGCAATGGTTGGTATTGCATTAAATGCAGATAGTTACCCATTATACTTTGATGCAGCTAACGAAAAAGGCTTAGGAATGGTCGGTCTTAACTATCCAGATAACGCCATTTACTACGACGTAAAAGAAGGCAAAGACAATATTGCTTCATTCGAATTTATTCCTTGGATCTTAGGCCAAGCAGCTACTGTTGCAGAAGCTAAGAAATTATTATCTACCATCAACATTACCAAGAAGAACTTCAGTGACAAGATGCAAGCATCCCCACTTCACTGGATCATTGCAGATAAAACTGGTGTTTCTATTGTTGTTGAAACTGATGCAGACGGTATGCACGTTTACGATAATCCTGTTGGCTGCTTAACTAACAACCCACAATTCCCTAAGCAATTGTTCAACTTAAACAACTACGCAGATGTTTCTGCCGCAATGCCAAAGAACAACTTCTCAGATCAAGTTAAAATGGACGGCTACAGCCGCGGCTTAGGTTCACGCAATTTGCCAGGTGGTATGGATTCAGAATCCCGTTTTGTCAGAGTAGCCTTCAACAAGTTTAACGCCCCTACTTCCGATTCTGAAGAAGAAAACGTAGACACTTACTTCCATATTCTGCATTCAGTAGAACAACAAAAAGGCCTGGATCAAGTCGGCCCAGATGCTTTTGAGTACACTATTTACTCTGATGGTATCAATTTGGATAAAGGTATCTTCTACTACACTACTTACACTAATAAGCAAATCAACGTAGTTGATATGAATAAAGAAGATTTAGACAGCAGTGATTTAATTACTTACGATATGCTCACTAAAGGTAAATTTAATCATCAAAACTAAAAATTGCGCAAATAATGTTAATTTTGTTTAAAGATTAGCATTATTTTTTCTTTTGCGGTTAAAATAGATTTTACAAATAAGTTATTGGGGATATTGTGCATCAATGAATAATTATTTAGTGTTGCTCCTTGCAGCAACTGTTTTATTGTTACTCATTTTTAATATCAAGACCTCACGTCGTTTTAATCTATTTGACCACTGGCTACACCATCAATTAGTTAAAAAACGCAGTGGTTACAAATGGCAAGTAATTGCCTTTATTAACGATCCCAAATTGATGGTCGTTTGGGACGTGCTCTTAGCTGGCCTTTTGTTAAATGAAGAGCGCAATTTAACTGCACTTTGGGTATTGGGTACCTTAGGTTTCGCGGATATTTCCGGCATCATTTTAAAGAGATTGATCCGGCGCAAGCGTCCTATTCTCCACTCAGACATGGAAGAAGGCTACAGCTTTCCTAGTGGGCACGTTTTAGGAGCAACGACCATGGGGCTAATTCTATTGCAGCTTTTTGCTAAAGATTTAGGACTCGCCTTCATCATCACAGTTATTGCTGTTTGGATAATGGTAATCATTTCTCGCTTGAGTTTAAAAGCCCATTACCCATCAGACATAATTGGTGCAACTAGTTTGGCAATCGTTTGCTTTAGCATTTCACAACAATTATTTTTAGCACTCTAAACAAAAACGAGTATGTTTCTTGGAACATACTCGTTTTATTTTAATTTATCTTTTATTCGTGAAAACCAACCATAATGCCGCCCTCTTCAGCATAAAAACTGCAAAGGCCGCGCATTGGACGGATCGTAACTTGAGCATCAGGATATTCAGCCAAGATCTTATCTTTGATAATCTCGGCATCTTTTTCATTTTCGCAGTGGTCAATAATCACTTCACCGCCATGATAATTGTCGTCCTTCATGTATTTAAGCAATTCACGCATTGCTTTTTTCATACCCCTAGCCTTAGTTAATGGTTCAAGTTTACCTTCCTTGCTTGCCGTACCGATCAAGTTAATTTTCAAAAGACCGGCAACCTTGGCTACGACTGGTGAGACACGCCCATTCAGAGACAAATTATGTAGTGATTGCAGAATAAAGAGCAAATGCGTACGCATTCTGAATTTGGCAATTACTTCTTCGAGATCAACAAAGCGGATATCGCCTTGAATCATTTTCTCAATACCGTGCAAAACAATAGTTAATTCAGGGCCCGCACTTCTTGAGTCAACTACAATAATTTGACTGGTGGGATGCTTTTCCTCATACATTGTTTTTGCTTGAAGTGCTGAGGAAAAAGTACCACTCATACCACTAGTCATCGTGATGATGATAGCTTTTTCGGTACCTTCTAGTGCATTAAGCCAAGCTTGAATGCTAGGACAAGTAGTCTTACCGGCAATTTGATTTTGATTCATATCATTCAAAAATTCTCTGATATTCAAATTTTGATCGTCAATATAATCCTTACCGCCAAAAGAAATAGTCAAAGGTACTACTTCCACGTTGTGGTCAGGATCGCTTTTCATATTGCTACTAGAATCAATAATTAATTTAATATTCTCCATAATCGAATTCCTTATTTATCATAAACAATTATTTTAATATATATATTATAGCGCGTTGATATAGTAATTTATTATTGTCTTTATTAATTTTTAAAATGTAAACCGCTTTCATATGTTTACATGATCACAAAGTTAGGCTAAAATTTGAATTGTAAGCGGGACAAAAATTGTTCCGTATGGCATGCAAAATTTTTGTTACATGCCATAATTTTTGAGGAGGTTTATAATGCTCAAATCAGTTATTGAAAATGTACACGCACTCGAAATTTTTGACTCACGTGGTAACCCAACTGTTGAAGTTCACGTTACCCTTTCAAACGGTGTCGTAGGTAAGGCTGAAGTTCCATCAGGTGCTTCAACTGGTGAAAACGAAGCCGTTGAATTACGTGACGGTGGTTCACGTCTTGGCGGTAAGGGCGTTTCAAAGGCTGTTAACAATGTTAACACTGAAATTAACGACGCTTTAAAGGGTATGGACCCATTTAACCAACCTAAGATTGACCAAGCTATGATCGACTTAGACGGTACTCCAAACAAGGGTCGTCTTGGTGCTAACGCTATCTTAGGTGTATCAATGGCTACTGCTGTTGCTGCAGCTAAGGCTAGTCAACAACCTCTTTACCGTTACCTTGGCGGTATTGATCTTGAAATGCCACAAACTTTCCACAACGTTATCAACGGTGGTGAACATGCTGACAACGGTATCGACATCCAAGAATTCATGATCACTCCAATTGCTAAGACTTCATTCCGTGATGGTTTCGAAAAGATCGTTAACGTATACCATACTTTGAAGAAAGTTCTTGAAGACATGGGTTACGAAACTGGCTTGGGTGACGAAGGTGGTTTCGCACCTAACATGAAGAACTCAGAAGAAGCTTTGAAGGCTTTACACGAATCAATCGTTAAGGCTGGTTACAAGCCAGGCGAAGATATCGGTATTGCATGTGACTGTGCTGCTTCATACTTCTACAACAAAGAAGACGGCAAGTACCACCTTGAAGGCAAGGTTCTTGACGATGAAGAATTAGCTGCATACTACGACAAGCTTTTGGAAGAATTCCCAGAATTAATGTCAATGGAAGACCCATACGACGAAAACGATGTTGACGGTATGGTTAAGTTCACTCAATCACACAAGGACCGTATCCAAATCGTTCTTGACGACTTCATTTGTACTAACCCAGCACTTTTGAAGAAGGCCATCAAGGAAGGTGCCGGCAACGCTTCATTAATCAAGTTGAACCAAATCGGTACTGTTACTGAAACTCTTGAAACTATCCGTATGTCACGTAAGAACGGCTACAACACTATGATTTCTCACCGTTCAGGTGAAACTGGTGACACCTTCATCGCTGACTTGGCTGTTGCTATCAACGGTGGTCAACTTAAGACTGGTGCTCCAGCTCGTTCAGAACGTGTTGAAAAGTACAACCGTTTGCTTGAAATCGAAGAAGAACTTGGCAAGGGCGAACGTCTTGCATTCTTCCCAGATGATGTTGACCACGATTAATTTCGATTAACCGAGTACAATTTCAACAAAAAGCATGTAGATTAATTTCAACAAAAGTGTCTGGGAAAAAACTAATTCTCAGACAGGAAAAAAGAACGATGATT
>CAKNLX010000016.1 GCA_930989465.1 uncultured Lactobacillus sp.
CTTAAAATAGTTATTAACAATTTAATTAATCTGAAAACAAAGAGAAAGAAGAGTAGTTTAATTCGAATTTGCAGCGAATCTCGTTAGGTGTGAGGAGATAAAGGTAGAATTGAATGAAAATCACTTTCGAGTTCTATTTCTTAATCTTGTAGTAAGAAATGGTGGGAGCACCCGTTATAGTGCCTGCGTATCGCTGAAGTTTCTTCGGCCGCACGCGAAAGGTATTGTTAGTAATAACAATATAAATAAAGGGTGGTACCACGCTAGAAGCGTCCCTCAATCAAAGCAATTTTGGTTGAGGGACTTTTTTTGTGATCAGATAATTCTTAATTCTCAGGAGGACGAGCGTATGAATGATGAAAAATCTCGTAAGTTGACCTGGAAGCAATATTTAGTCGTTGCTTCTTTGCTATTTGGATTATTCTTTGGGGCTGGTAACCTGATTTTCCCACTTCACTTGGGACAGCTTGCCGGTGCGAATTGGGGGACAGCTGCAGTTGGATTTCTGATCACTGGTGTGTTATTGCCTTTACTATCAGTGCTTGCCGTAGCCATCACCCGTGCAGGTGGTGTTTACGACATCGGTAAACCATTAGGCGCCGGCTTTGCCGTAGTATTTATGGTATTGATCCATGCGACTATCGGTCCTTTGTTTGGTACACCAAGAACAGCAACTGTTTCATTTACTGTAGGTGTAGCACCATTTATCCCTAAAGATATGCAAACTGTCGCATTGTTAGTATTTTCAGCTGTGTTTTTCTTATTAGCATTTGCATTTTCATATCATGAAAACAACATCTTGTCTAATGTTGGTAAGGTTTTAAACCCATTATTTTTAGCACTTTTATTCTTAGTTTTCGTTGTAGCATTTTTTAATCCATTAGGAAATCCACAAACTGCTGCTGTTACTGCTGCTTACAAGCATTCAGCATTAGTTAACGGCTTCCTTGAAGGTTATAACACTATGGATGCCTTAGCTGGTTTGGCTTTTGGTGTTACTGTTGTTACCGCTGTTCGTTCAATGGGTCAAAAAGATCCAAAGAGTGTTTCAAAGGTGGTTGCCAAATCTGGTGTAGTTGCTATGGGTGCCGTAGCTTTAGTCTACTTACTTTTGATCTTGATGGGTGCAATGTCATTAGGTCACTTCAAGGTATCAGATAACGGTGGTGTTGCATTTAACCAAATCGTTAATGAATACGGTGGTCTTTTTGGTCAAGCATTACTTGCATTCTTGTTAACTGTTACTTGTTTAACTACTGCTGTTGGTTTGGTTGCCGCATTTGCACAAGATTTCCATAAGCATTTCCCAAAGGTTAGTTATCACGCATGGCTTGCTCTTAGTTGTTTAGCATCATTCTTTGCTGCTAACTTTGGTTTGGATCAAATCATCGCTTGGTCAACTCCAATGTTGATGTTCTTGTACCCATTATCAATGGTCCTGATCCTTTTGTCAGTATTTTCACCATTGTTCAAACGTGATAGCGTAGTTTACTTCTTTGTAATCTTGTTCACGGTAGTACCTGCATTAGGTGACATGGTTGTAGCATTTCCAGCAGTTGTTAGTCAAAGCCAATTTGGTTTAATGGTTACTTCAGTTAGAAGTTCTTTGCCACTTGCAAGTATGGGACTTTCATGGTTAGTACCTGCATTAGTTGGTTTGGCAGTTGGATTAGTATTCCACGTCTTTAGAAGAAAGAACTTAGTCACTGCACAAGAAGAATTTGAATAAAAATAAAAGCTTTTCTACTCATGCAAAATACGTGAATAGAAAAGCTTTTTCAGTATGAATTTTAATTACTTCAAATTATTAACCTTCACAACAGCTTTGGATACATCCTTTAATTTACCTGAAGTAAATTGCTCAACTTCACCTAAAGATAATTCATGTGAGATTAATGGTAAGACATCGACTTTATGTGATTCAAGTAGTCCAATGGCATCTTCAAAGCAGTATGGATTGATAAATGAGCCTTGAATCGTTAATTGCTTTTGATAGATTTCATAAGAATTAATCTTGAATTGTGACTTAGGGTTGGCCACGCCAAACATTAATACTTGTGCACCACGCCGCGTAGCAGCAATTGCTTCTTCTTGGGTAATAGGATTACCGACAGCTTCTACTACAATGTCGTAAGCATTGTTAGTAATCTTGTCTCCTTGAGCGGTATTAAAAGTAGTGACATCAAAATGATCATGATTGAGCTTTAATTTCTCTTTAGAAATACCAGCTAAATCCACCTGATGAACGCCCATTGCCTTTAAAGTTTGAACGAATAATTCACCCATAAAGCCGTCCCCGATGACTAATGCTTTTTGATAGGGATGCAATTTTAACAAATTTACACCATGCATAGCACATGAAAGTGGTTCAGTGACTGCAGCTGCCTTAAGTGAAAGGTTATCTGAAATAGGGTAGACAACTTTAGCTGGCGCGGTGAAGTATTCCGCAAAACCGCCATCACGAGTGACACCTACAGCGGAAAGGTGTTCACAAAGTTCTGGTCGAGAAGTACGACAGTAGTAACATTGACCACAGTAAATATTAGGGTCAACAGTTACTCGATCACCAGGTTTAATATTGGTGACATTTTTGCCAACCTCTTTAACAATCCCTGAGTTTTCATGACCTAAAATAATAGGTGGATTTGCTTGAGCAGAACCTGGTAAACCATTGTAAAGTTCACGATCTGTGCCGCAAATACCGGCATAGGCTGTATGAATTAAAACTTCATCATCTTTGACCTCTGGGGTGGGAACTTCTTTTTCTTCTAATTTTTTAGTTACTGTTAAAACTAATGCTTGCATAATTTTTCCTCGATTCTTCATGAATAGAGTAACTCATTTGAAGGCAAATGTAAGTACTTTCATAGATGAAAATTATAAATTATTAAAGCTTTTACCAATAAAAGCAGAAAAATAGTGTTGCCAATAAAAATTAATATAATATAAGGACATGAAACGAGGTAATAATATGAAGAAATTTGGTAAATTAGGTTTAGGAGCCGCAGTCGTTAGTTTATTTGCTTTATTAGTTGGAAAGAAGTTAAATGATCAAGTAGGTAAAAAAGATGCTGAAGATCGCGGCGTAAGTAAAATAGACTAAAAGGAGCTGGATGGGATACCATTCAGTTTTTTATTTAAGTAAAAAGTAAGTGCATCTTACTTTTTAAGCGCACTCATCAGCAACTATAATAACGATAGTTACTTAATTAAGCATAACAACAGAGTATATAAAAGGAGAGCAAAAATAATGGAGTATCATAAGATCAATCAAGAAGATCTGAAAGCTTTAAGTTCTTATATTGCTGATCCTGCGCGCCTTATCACTAATCCAACTACGCACTGGGATCACGATCAATTCAAGACCGTTCGTGCTATGCCAGACTTGGTCATTCAACCGGTTACTAATGAAGAAGTATAAAAAGTCGTTAAATATGCTAGTGATCACAATATTCCGATCGTGCCAAGAGGCAATTCAACTGGCTTGATGGGAGCCAACTTGACAGTTGAAGGTGGTATTTCACTAGACATGATTAAAATGAATAAGTTGCTAGAATATGATCCAACATCATTAACTATGACTGTACAAGCAGGGATGCGGTTGATTGATATTGAAAAAGTTCTTAGCAAATAAACCATTTTCATACATGCCAGCATCAGCGATGCACTGGGCTTCAATTGGTGGTAACGTTGACACCGATGCTGGTGGCTTAAAGTCTGTCAGATATGGCGTAACTCGTGAACACATTCGTCAATTGAAAGTAGTTTTGACTGATGGTAAATTATACAAGTTTGGGTGCTAAAGCTGTTAAATCTTTATCAGGTTACTCACTCAAAGATTTAATCATTGGATCAGAAGGTACTTTAGGTGTAGTTACCGAAGTAACGATGTGGCTTTATCCAACACCAAGAAAATCAATTAACGCTTTAATTCCATTTCCAACATTAAATGATGCGATCAAGTCAGTACCAGCAATTTTGGCTTCAGGCGTAGTACCTACTACAGTAGAATTTATGGGTAGGAAAGTTATCGATCTCTGGGAGAAATACTATAATGAAAAATTCCCAGTTGATACAGGAGATGGCTTTATTTTACTTCGTTTTGACGCCTTCACCGATGGAGAATTGCAAGCTGAATTAAAGCAAGCTGTTGCAACTACCAAGCAATTTAAGTCAGCTCCACCAATTGTGCTTGATGCTAACTCAGAAGAAGCAAAGACCATTTGGAAGTGTCGTGAAGATTTGTTGTTAGCTATTCAAAAATCAACGCCTAAGATGGATGAGGTAGATATTTGTGTACCAATCAATCACATTCCTGATGTTTTGGATCAGTAGATGAGCTTGAAAAAAGAAATAGGTATGAGAATTCCTAACTTTGGTCATGCCGGTGACGGTAATTTGCACATCTATCTCTGTTCAGACAATATGAGTGATGAGGAATACAAAGAAAAGAGCGATAAGGTAATTACAGAACTTTACAAGACTGCTAAAGCCCTTGATGGTAACATGTCTGGTGAACATGGTATTGGTTATGCTAGAATGGTTCGAATGGTACTATGGTGAAGACTATACTAACTTATTAAGAAAGATTAAAAAGGTCTTTGATCCAAACTCTGTTTTGAACCCAGACAAGATTTTCCCATTACAAGATAATAGCAAGTTGACTAATTTAACTTATGTAAACGAATTGGTAATGAGCTAAAGCAATAGAATAAAAGAACAAAAAAGATGGTCATTTTCCTGTGAGAAAAAGATCATCTTTTTGTTTTTAAGCTTCTTTTGTTAATTCATAAATTGCTTCGGCGTAAATGGCAATTGAATCAATCAAGTCATCAACTTTCATGTATTCGTTAGCTTGGTGCATAACCATTGGTGCATCTTCTGGTTGAGCACCGAAGGCTACACCATGCTTGAATAGACGACCATAAGTACCACCACCGATAACAACTTCGTGGCCTGGTTTACCAGTTTGATGTTCATAAACCTTGAGTAAGGTCTTAACTAATGGATCATCACCTGGTACGTAGTGTGGTTCTTCAAATGAGTTGAATGAAGCAGTTAGGATATCACCAAATTTTTCTTCAACTTGCTGAACCATCTTGTCTGGATCAGTACCCTGTGGGTAACGGATATTATCCTTTAAGATAGCATCACCATCAGCCTGATATTCAAAGATACTTGGTGCACTTGAAAGATCACCCATTAAATCATCATGATGAGCAACGCCAAGCTTTTCACCCTTAAAGTCTTCATGTTCAACATCAGCTAAGAAGTTAAGATAATTCTTGTCGCGTCCAGCGAAATCGAATTGATTGAGGAACTTACCTAAGAAAGTGGCAGCATTGCGACCAACTTGAGGAGCAGAAGCATGAGCACCTTGACCAGTAAGTTCGATCTTAGCTTGATCGCCATTAATTTCGAACTTACCTTCTAAGTCATTGTCAACTAAAAACTTAGTGAATTGTTTCTTAATATTTGCTAAATCACTGCTACTAATAATAGCGTAAGCTTTTTGTGGAGTAACATTTTCAGCAATACCGGCAGTAAACTTCTCAAGTTTTGCATTGCCCGTTTGATTATCATCTTTAAAGTTAAGTATCAAAGTATAAATTCCTTGCTCACCGTTAATGATTGGGTACTCTGCATCAGGAGAGAATACTTGATCTGGAGTAGGTTCGTGCTTTAAGTAGTAATCAATACCAACCCAGTTAGTTTCCTCATTAGTACCAACGATGAAGTCGATCTTTTTCTTAGGAGTAAAGCCAGCTTCTTTTAGTAAAAGCATGCCGTAGTATGCGGCAAGGGCAGGACCTTTATCATCTGCGGAACCACGACCGATGATTTTTCCATCCTTAATCAGCATCTTGAATGGGTCGGTATTCCAACCATCACCTGCAGGAACTACATCCATGTGACCTATGATGCCAAGACGTTCTTCACCATCACCATAGTCAACGCGACCAGCATAGTTATCAACGTTCTTAATATGAAAGCCATCTCTTTCGGCAAATGATAAAAACTTCTTCATTGCCTTAACTGGGCCAGGACCAACAGGGTATTCTGTAGAAGTATTATCTAAATCTTCAGAAGAATCAATGGCAATTAATTCGCCTAAATCGCGTAAAATATCATCTTTCTTAGCAGCAGCTAATTTCTTATAGTCTAAGCTCATATTTTTCTCTCCCTTAATTAAAATTGATTAATAATATTTTATCAGAAATATTTGATTCTTACTAAAAATTGGATCATTTAACTACTTCCTACATTCTTTAAGATACCTCAGTAGTATATATGATTACAACAGATCCAAATAGATGGTATAATAGACATGGAAAGGCTGTGATTTCAATGGCATCTTACAAAAAAATACAAGCAAACGTAGATTCAAATTTAGCTTTACAAGCTGAAGGTATATTTAAAGATATTGGACTCAATACTACTACTGCTATAAATGTTTTTTTAAAGAAAGTAGTTGCAACGGGAGGCATTCCTTTTGAATTGAAAGAAACGCCAGAACAAAAAGCAACAAGAGATTTGGTACAAACTATTTCAAAATTACCTCATAAAGAGGCTAAATCAACGAAAGATATCGAGGATTGGCTGAATGAGGACTAACGATATTGTGGATATTTTTGTAGCATATATTATTAAAACAGGTGGTAAAAGCAGACCAGTTTTAATAATAAAATTAACCGATGCAAAAGTTTGGCTACTAAAGATTACGTCGAAGTACACCGAGAAAAGTGAAAATATAAGAAAGTACTATTATCCAATTTTTGATTGGGAAAAATATAATTTTGATAAACCTTCATATATTGATACAAAAGAATACTTGATTGCCAATATTAATGACTTAAAAATAACAAAAGTTAGAAGTCATTTTTCATTAACTGATTTGAAAAGATTAAAGATATTTATTGATAACAATTGCCAATAGATTAGAGAAGAAGCTTGATTGCTTCTTTTTTTATACTCAAATGCGTAATGTACAAATAAATTTGTTTTCTAAAACCAAAATAGATTATCATAAATGTAAAGTTGATCTTGAAATGTTACCGGGAGTAAAAAGAAATGAGGTAAAGAGCAACTATGCATCGAAAAAAATTCTTCTTATACAGCTTGATAGGAATCTGCGCTTTTTTACTATTTTTATTCGTTATACCTTTGGGCGACAGGATGGATAGTGGTGTCAGAGATTCACCTAAGCAGCTTAAAGAATATATGAAGTTTCATCATATTAATGGTGTAATGTTAGTCAACGATAAAAAGGATAAAAGTCGACCAATTGTCGTTAAAAATACTGAAACTACTAACGAAGAGCAGATAGTAAAAGCAGATCAGTTGTTTCCGATTGCTTCTCTTCAAAAAATCATGACAGGAACTGCGATTAATCAGCTAGAGGAACAAAAACAGCTCAGTTGGAATACACCTTTATCAAAATATTTTCCTCAAGTTCCGGGTAGTAAGAATATTACAATTCGTGAATTAATGAATCATACAAGTGGTTTGATTAATAATGCTCGTCCATCATCTCCACTTAAGAATCAGCAAGAACAAATTGCTTATATGCTAAAATACATCAAGTATGATCATATTCATACTTGGAATTATCAAGACATAGATTATGAATTATTAGCAGCAATTATCAGTCGTATAAACAACACAACTTATAATAATTATGTTCAAAATAATTTTGCAAAGCCGCTTCATCTTCACAAGGTTAAGGATTTTTCCGAAGTGTCTCAAAAAGAAGTCCCTCAACCTATGGTTAATAATGTCAATTGGCATAAAGTAACTATCACGACTTCTTCTGATTTTGGTGCCGGTAATTTATTTATGTCACCAAATGATTACTGGAAATTTGTTTATGACCGTGTTCTTAAAGATCCTAAAATGATCAATAAATATTCTCGTCAAGCCCAACATCAGGAAGTAGCTTACTTCGGTGGAGTGTACTTCAAGGGTAATGTTATTCGCGCAGATGGTAGTATCCCTGGATACAATTGTTGTTTTGTTGCTAATTACAAGACTAAACGAATGATTATGCTATTTTCTAATAATATTAATTACTTTAAGTTGAAGAGAGCCGCAAATCATATCCTCCATGACTATATGGGCGTAGGATTATTTTACGGAAAAGCACTAAAAGTAGATCAAAAGGAAAGCTGAAATTGCTTTCCTTTTTTAATTCATTTTTTACACTTTTCATGGTATTTTAGTCTTAATAAAAGTAGAAAGGAATTTCGAACATGACTGTTAAAAAATTAGAAAATAGCAGCGATGTAAAGGTAGTGACTGAAGAAGTTAAGATTTTAACCGACTTGCTTAACGAATCTACAGAACAATTAATTGGTAAAGAACTTTTTACTAAGATTCAAAATTTAATTAAGATTTCTGCAAATAAAAATTATCAAGAACTTGAAGATCAAATCGCCAGTTTAGATAATCGTGAAATGATCGTCGTTGCTCGTTATTTTGCTACATTACCACTTTTGATTAATATTTCAGAAGACGTGGAATTAGCCAGTAAAGTTAATGTATTGAACAATACTGATCAAGATTACTTGGGGAAATTAAACGACACTATTAATATTGTTGCGCAAAAGAAGAATGCCAAAGAAATTTTGGAAAAGGTAAATGTAGTACCTGTTTTAACTGCACACCCAACTCAAGTTCAAAGAAAGACTGTGCTTGAATTAACGGATAAGATTCACACTCTCTTGCGTAGTTATCGTGAAGTTAAAAATGGCATTATCAATCGTGATGAATGGACAGAAGAATTACGTGCTTGCATCGAAATTTTAATGCAAACGGATATTATCCGTGGCCATAAATTGAAGGTATCCAACGAAATTACCAACGTATTGACTTACTATCCTAAGTCCTTAATTCCTGCAATTACTAAGTTTACTGCTCGTTATAAGGAATTAGCTAAAAAGCATGGCTTGGATATTGCTAATGCTACACCTATTACAATGGGGATGTGGATCGGCGGCGACCGAGATGGTAATCCATATGTTACTGCAGATACTTTGAAATTAAGTGCAACACTTCAAAGTCAAGTCATTTTTGAATATTACATCAAACAAATCAATCAACTTTATCGTTCGATTTCTTTATCCACTTCTTATATGAAGCCTTCAACTGAAGTGATGCATTTATCTGAATTATCAAATGATGATTCGCCATTCAGAACTAATGAACCATACAGACGTGCTTTCTACTATATTGAAAGTCGTTTGGTTCGTACTGAACAAAAATTACTAAATATCACTAATCAACATAGTTTCCTTAAAGAACGTGATCTTGAACATTTAAATCAGATTCCTGTTTATGAAGATGCGCAAGAATTTAAAGCAGACCTAGAAGTTATTAAGCGTTCATTGGAGGAAAATCGCGATCAAG
Source organism: uncultured Lactobacillus sp. (assembly GCA_930989465.1). Lineage (GTDB taxonomy): Bacteria > Bacillota > Bacilli > Lactobacillales > Lactobacillaceae > Lactobacillus. The sequence continues at coordinate 9,406 of CAKNLX010000016.1, forward strand.
CAGTAGTCAAGAGTTACTTCACTGAAATTTTAGAAGCAATTGATGTTTTTGGCTTCCATTTAGCTACAATCGATATGAGACAAGATTCTAGTGTTAATGAAGCATGTGTTGCAGAACTACTTAAGAGTGCAGAAATTTGTGATCATTATAGCGACTTAAGCGAAAAGGAGAAGGTAAGTCTTTTACTTAACGAATTGAATAATGATCCTCGTAATTTGCACTCAAATAACAAGCCTAAATCAGAATTATTGCAAAAAGAATTGAAGATTTACAAAACTGCTCGTGATCTTAAGGATCGTTTAGGCGAAGATGTGATCAAGCAACATATTATTTCTCATACTGAAAGTGTTTCAGATATGTTGGAACAAGCAATCATGCTCAAGGAGTATGACTTGCTCGACAACGAAAATGCTCGAATTCAAGTTGTACCTTTATTTGAAACCGTTGAAGATTTAAACAATGCACGTGATATCATTAAAGAATACTTGAATTTAGGCATTGTTAAGAAATGGCTTGCTTCTCAATACAATTATCAAGAAATAATGTTAGGCTACTCAGATTCTAACAAAGATGGTGGCTACTTAGCTTCATGCTGGAATCTTTACAAGGCTCAAAAAGATTTAACTGCTATCGGTGAAGAATTAGGCATTAAGATTACTTATATGCATGGCCGTGGTGGTACTGTCGGTCGTGGTGGTGGTCCATCTTATGAAGCAATTACCGCACAACCATTTAAGTCAATCAATGATCGTATTAGAATGACTGAACAAGGCGAAATTATTCAAAACAAGTACGGCAATAAAGATACTGCATACTATAATTTAGAGATGCTAGTTTCAGCCACAGTCGATCGTATCACTTCTAAACAAATTGTTAGTGAAGACCATATTGCAGATTTCCGTTCATCAATGGATAAAATCGTTACTGAAAGTAATGAAGTTTATAAGAAATTAGTCTTTGAGAATTCAAACTTCTTAAATTACTTCTTGCAAGCAACGCCAATTAAAGAGATTTCAAATCTTAATATTGGTTCACGTCCAGCTTCGAGAAAGAAACTGTCTGACTTCTCAAGCTTAAGAGCTATTCCATGGGTATTTTCTTGGTCACAAAGTAGGGTAATGTTCCCAGGCTGGTATGGTGTAGGTTCTGCCTTTAAACACTTTATCGATGCTGATCCAAGTAATTTAAAAGAATTACAGATGATGTATCAAGGCTGGCCATTCTTCCATTCATTACTTTCTAATGTGGATATGGTTTTATCAAAATCTAATATGGAAATTGCCAAGCAATATGCTGAACTATGTCAAAATGAAAAAACAAAGGCAGTTTTTGACATTATTTATCAAGAATGGAAATTGACTAGACAAATCATTCTTCAAATTGAAGGACACGATGATCTACTTAAGGATGCACCAAACTTGAAGAACAGTTTAGCAGCTAGAATGCCATACTTTAATATTTTGAACTACATTCAACTAGAAATGATTAAACGTGATCGTGAAGACGAAATTCAAGGCGTCTTCCAAAGTATCATTCCAATTACTATTAATGGTGTGGCCTCAGGACTTCGTAATTCGGGATAGAATTTTTATATTAATAATTAAAAATAGGATGATTGTATATAAAAACTACAATCATCCTATTTTTTAGCCTAATAAGCAATATTTAAGCATCATTAAAATCCACAGATGTGCTGGATAGACAATATAGAAGAAATATTTAGTTAGCAAACTCTTTTTGCCTCGCTTACCATTGTAAAGAAGTATAAATGGGATGACAGCAATCATCATCCACTCACTATCAAAGGTTAGGGAAGAGTATAAACTAATGTTAGCGACTTGAGCATTATGAATTGCTTTAATTAAAATCAAAAAACACCAAATAAAAATGCCAATTGATTCGACTGTCAACTTATGATAAGCAAAATAAAACTGGTAAAAGATATAATCCACCTTCAAAAGGTAAGCTAAAAATTCCTAAGATAATTGTTAGAAGTAAATAGCACCGCGCTTTTTATTTTCTCTAAATAATTCTAAACTCCAAATTAATCCTAAAAAAATTGTCAAAGTGACTAAGATATTGTTACCTTCTAGGATTGAATAAATAGGTATTAACATGGTCGAAAATCATGAAAATAACAGCTATTGTCTTTAATTGATTACCATCCAAACTAAATATTTTTTTATTCATCTCATCATCCTTTATTGAATTACTTTGATAATTATTATCCTGTATTATTTAAGCGATACAATAAAAACTTAAAACGAGATAAATAGTTTTGATACATATGTCTATGAATCCAAGACTACATCCAATATATTTTTTACCTCTTTAAAATTATTTTGATGGGAGAATTAATCTAAAAATCAATATCTAAATGCCAACTATCTTGATTTACTGCCAGTAGTGAATCAAGATAGTTTTTCATTTCCGGTAATTTTTGAGCAATTAGCTGGTAAGCATGATTAGTTTTAAATTGAGCTTTTTGTTTTTCAGAATAGTTGCTTTTTCCAATAAAGAAATTCCAGTTTAATTCATCAATAAATTGAGTTATTGCTGTTTGTTCATCTCGATCAGTTACTGCTTTATAGAGCCAGCTCATTTGAGTGTGATTGGTGAAATTAAATAGCCCAGCTAAATATTGATGAAAATTTTCGGTTGGTAATTCTGCTTTTTCCTTATCAGTTAAATAATGTGTCATGTTAAAACTGTGACGCTGATAAGAAAAGCGAGCAGGTGAGAGATCAACAATGCCATAGCCTTGATCTGTCATGGCAAAACAAGAACTAGCTATATCTGGAGTTGAACAGGAATTACCGCGAACGATATTCTGCGCATGAATATGTCCAGAAAAAACAGCGGTCACTTTATATTTAGTGCATAATTTTTGTAACTCTGACGTATTATCCAGAGTATAACCACCATGAATAACCTGATTATGGTCATATAAATTATGATGCATAAATATTAAACTGCGTTGATTGTTCTTTTTGGCTTTTTCTAAGTCATTTTCAAGCCATTGCAATTGTTTGGAGGATATTCTTCCATTAGTAATTGGAGTAAGTCCTTGATGACTGTAAATATTAGAATCTAAAAATATTAAGTGATACTGGCTATTTAAATTCACACTATAAAACAATTCTGCACTATCAGTATTTTTATAACCGTCTGGAAAAATTGCTTTCCAGTCAAAAGGACTAATTTGTTGTGCGTACAATTCCTTTTCATTTTCAAACTTACGGGCCCAACCATCATAAATGTCATGATTTCCAGGTACAACAAAAAGATGAACACCAGCCGCTTTTAATGGAGAAAAAATAGATCGTAGTTTTTTAGCTGATGCTAATTCACCGTTAAAGGTTAAATCGCCGGTAATAATTAGTGCAGTAGACTTGTCTTCAATTATTTTGCGAGTAAAAGCTGTTAAAGCTATTTCTTGATAATCCAAATCTTTTCCAGCACTCGTATCTCTCATCCGTTGAAAGGCTGATCCATTATCATGCAATTGATTGGCAATTAAGTGAGTATCTGAAATGATAAATAATTTTGCATGATCTTTATCTGTAATAAATTTAGCAACCATTAAATCACCTTCTTAGAATCAATTATAATGGAATTCTTTTGTGAACATAAATTATCTAGCTCTAAGTCATATCAATTAACTTTGGTAACAGTAAGTGTTAGGTTAAAAGTGTTACAAAACCAACATTCAATCTAAAAAGTTAGGAGGATTTTTATGGATAAGAGAAAAATAGTTATTATCGGAGCTTCTCATGGTGGTCATGAGGCCGCCTTTGAAATTTTGAATCGCTATGACAACGTTGATGTCACCGTTCTAGAACAATCTGATTATATTTCATTCATGTCTTGCGGAATGAAGCTTTATCTTGAAGGTGAAACTACTGGCATTAATGATGTTCGTAATTTCAGAGCCGAGGATTTAAAGAATAGAGGCGGCCACATGTATAACAATACTAAGGCCACCGCAATTAATACTTACACCAATACTGTAACTGCCGAAAATGTTAAAACAGGAGAAAAGAAAGATTTTCATTTTGATAAATTGATTATTTCATCTGGTGTAAATCCAGCGAAGCTTTCAGTACCTGGCAGTGACTTAAAGAATGTTCTTTTAATGCGTGGTTACAACTGGGCAAAAGAGATTGAAGTAGCTAAAAACGATGATAGTATTAAAAACGTAGCAATCATCGGCGCTGGTAATGGAATTGCTGCAGCAGAAGTTATGCGCAAAGCTGGCAAGAACGTAACTTTAATTGATGGTGGTAAGAAGCCACTTGAGAAATATTTAAACAATACTTACACTGATGTTTTTGAAAAAGTTTTAACTAAAAATGGCGTTAACCTAGCAATGGATACTATGGTTAAGGGCTTTTCTGGTAACGGACGTGTTGAAGCAGTTAAAACTAATCATGGTGATATTCCAACTGATTTAGTAATTGAAGCAATTGGAGTTAAGCCAAACACAGATTGGCTTGATGGCACTATTGATCTTTATGACAATGGTTATATCAAGACTGATGAATACTTTAGAACCAATGTACCAAATATTTATGCAATTGGGGATGCCGTATTCCCATATAGTATTCCAGCTAACCGTCGGGTTCCAATCCCATCTGCCATTGCTGCTCGTCATGAAGCACAATATGTTGTTGAGCACTTATTTGAATTAACACCATCCAGACCATTTACTGGAATTGTTGGTGCACAAGTGCTAGAAGCATTTGGCATGCATGCTGTAACTACTGGTTTAAACAAGAAGAATGCAGAAAAGGCTGGTATGGATGTGGCAGAAATTACATTGAAGGATACCTTGAGACCAGATTACATTCCAGCAGACAAGAATCCAGAAATTTACATTTCATTGGTCTATGACAAGAACAGCCATCAAGTTTTAGGTGGCTCCACTTTGTCGACATATGACATTACAGGTCAAGCTAACGTATTGTCTCTTGCAATTAGAGAAAAATTGACGTTAGAAGATTTAGCTGAAGCTGATTTCTTCTTCTCACCAAGTTTCGATCGTCAATGGAACATGGTAAACTTAGTTGCACAAAAAGCATTAGGCTACGATAAGATTGTTTAATAAATTAAATTGAATAAAAAAATACTCTGTAACTATTAAGCAAAAGCTGTTAGTTGCAGAGTATTTTTATGCTATTTTCATGTAGAAATCTTTATTACGATAATAGAAATAATAAGCAAAATTACAAATATTCAGGTAAGCCAATTTATCTGGTCATGAAAAAGAACAACTCCTACAATTACAGATCCCACTGCACCAATACCCGTCCAAACAGGATAGGCGATTCCAATAGGTAAATGCTTCGAAGCAATAATTAAGCCTGCAAAACTAGCTATCATGCCAATGATAGTGATAATAGCCCAGCCAATCTGATGAAATCCATCGCTAAGTTTCATTGCTGTTGCTCACCAAACTTCACACAATCCTGCTAATATTAAGTAAATCCACGTCATCTTTTTTCCTTTCTAAAACTAAAAAAAGCAATTGATACACTTCTTCAAAGACCTAATGAAGTGTATCAATTGCTCTTACAAGTTTGTTCCCCGGTGGGAAGAATATTGTATTTTCAGTTCAATTTTAACAAATTTACAGAAGTTTGACAGTTATCTCAATATAGAAATTATATTTTTAAGGAAGGATATTTATAATTGGATTATAATGTAGGTTTATTAATTCTTGCTAAAACCAGCTTCATACCAAACATCAGCTGAAGGTTTAAGCGACCATCCAGTAATTTTTGAATTTACTGCAGTGATTGAATAAGTACCAGTTGTTGGTACGACATATGCATTTTTATACATCCATTGTTGCCATTCATGCATTTTCTGCACGCGGTATTTTTCATTAAATGCTTTTTTAGAATCAATTTCATCTAATAATTTATTATTCATTGGTGAAACAAAGAGGGCAAAATTATAAGGCATTTTTTCTTCATAGAATACAGCAGGAGAGGAATCACCTGATGGATCCCAAGCATTAGATAAAACATCAATTCTAGGATCACTTGATTTAATTGCATTAATCCAATTATTAAACCCCATTGGACGTCCTGTTAAAAACTCAGCCTTCAAACCAATCTTTTTCCATTCCTGAATATAGTTTGTCCATAAAGCTTCTACATTAATATCTGAAACGTGAACAGCTAAATTAATAGTTAACTTTTTTCCATTAGGCTGTAGACGATATTCTGTTTGCTTATCTTTTTTATAGCCAGCTTGATCTAATAATTTATTTGCTTTTTCTAAATTAGAGGAATAAACCGGAACCTTAGCATCATGAAATTTACCAAATTGAGCAGGAATTAATGAATTAACGCGGTAGTCTAATCCACGGAAGAATCTCTGGTTGACTTGATCGATATTCATTGCATGAAGCATAGCTTTTCGTAAAGACAGATTATTCATCTTAGCATGTGGATTTTGAACATTTTTACCTAGTTTTTCATCCCATTTTCCAACTTTAAAGGCAATAAAACTATAAGTCATGCCCTTTTCTCCAACAAAGTTGACACCTTTAGTATGTTTTACTTCATCATATTGCATATTAAGTACTTGAGTTACATCAAACTTTTTGCTTTTAATTGCTTGTGATGAACTAGTTGTAGAAACAGCACTAATTTGAACGTGTTCAAAGTTGGGCTTTATGGAATAAATGGTCTTCGAAAAACTCAGAGTAACGGAAAAATTAATGTTGAAACTATCTGTGATATGCTTGCTGCTTCCGCTGGATTGCTGATGGGACAAAGAGGCAATATGGTTCCGATAGTGACTATCCGAGGATTTGAATATGAATTTGATAGGGATGCAACAATAAAAGATGCTGTTAATTAAGAAGGAGGTACTATGTCTTATGTCCAACTTAATCATTCTTAGAGGTAATTCGGGTAGTGGCAAAACTACTTTATCTAAGCAAATCCAAAAGAAAATAGGTAAAAACACTCTACTCATTCCTCAAGATACAGTTCGAAGAGAAATGTTAAATGCAAAAGATGGAGCTGATAATCCAGCAATCTCTTTGTTGATGGATTTATTGGGGTATGGTCATGAGCATTGTGACTACGTAATTTTAGAGGGAATCTTGAATGTTAAGTGGTATGCTCCAGTGTTTAAGAAAGCAAAAGAATTATTTGGAGACAGAATTAATGCCTATTATTTTGACATTCCTTTTGAAGAAACAATGAAAAGGCATCAAGAACGGCATATTTCTTCTTTTGGCGAAGAAAAAATGCGTTCATGGTGGCTAGAGAAGGATTATATTGGTTTTATTCCCGAAAAGAAATTCACGATTGACATGAGTTTGGAAGATGAACTAGAAGTTGTGATGAATGACGTAGTAAAAAGATAAAGGGGAATACTAGTTTGATTATTGATACGCAGAAATTACAAAAAGCAGTTATCGAGAATAAGAAAAATCATGGTTTCAATACTACCGATGTAAAATTTGAGTTGCTTTTACTGTATGGTGAAGTTAATGAATTATTTCAAGCATGGTTAAAAGACGATCATGACAACATAAATGAAGAACTAGCTGATGTAGCAATTTTTCTCTTAGGAATTTCTGAAATGCTAGGTAGTGACTTAGGTGAAGATATTGTAAAAAAGCTAAAGATCAATGCCAAAAGAAAATATACAGATGGTAAAAAGATAGAAGGATAAATAGTATCAAAGTATCCAAAACAACTTGCCAATCTAATATTTTCATGTTATTCTAGTTTTATCAATTGAAATTCATTTTATGGAAAGAAGGGTCGCCATTGCGTCTTTAATCTTGCAAATTCAAGCATAGTTGAATAATTATTCCAGATTTATGACGGAGAGACTATGCACTTTTGACAAGATTAAGGATAGGCGATACCTTCTTTTTCTACGCGTAAAATACTGAAGGAGAGTCTGCACTTGTCGGAAGTGTAGGCTCTTTTTTACGAGGCGATTTTATGAGCAACATTAGAATTTCAAATTTATCATTCAGATATGATGATAGCAGTGAAAATATTTTTAATAAATTGAACTTAAACTTAGATAGTACTTGGAAACTAGGACTTGTGGGCAGAAATGGACGTGGTAAGACAACATTTTTGAACTTGCTGCGTGGAAAATTACATGGTCTAGGCGAGATTCAAACTCGGCTAAGTTTTTCATATTATCCAATTAAAGTTGAGGATCAAAAGAATATTACCTTATATGAGTTACAGAAGCATGTTGCTTTCGAAGAGTGGGAATTAGAACGTGAGTTGAATTTAATGAGTGTCGACCCCAACTTGTTATGGCAGCCGTTTAATACTTTAAGTGGTGGTGAGCAAACTAAAGTTTTACTGGCATTGTCTTTTACAGATAAAGATTCTTTTGCTTTAATTGATGAACCTACAAATCATTTAGATGAAGACAGTAGAAAAGAGATTAGTAATTATCTAGGTAAGCATGAAAAGGGCTATATCGTGGTTAGTCACGATCGTGATTTTTTGAATCAAGTAACCGATCATATTTTGGCGATTGAAAATACGGAGATTCATTTGTACCAGGGAAACTTTACTGCATATGAAGATACGAAGCAGAAAAGAGATCAGTTTAACCGCGAGAAGAATCAGAAGCTGAAAGGCGAGATTCGTACATTGAATGAAAGTCGTTTACGTCTAAAGGGATATTCAAGTAAATCTGAAAATCAAAAGAACGCAAAGGCTCACTCTAATGAAATTCATGCGTATATTAATAAGGGCTTTTACAGTCATAAAGCTGCTAAAGTAATGCAGCGCTCCAAAAATGTTGAACGAAGAATGAACGATGATATTCAAGCAAAAAAAGGCTTGATGACTAACATTGAAGATATTCCAGAACTGACAATGAATTTTCAATCTAATTACCATTCGACTTTACTTGAAGCGCAACATCTTGATTTGCAAATAGATGGTAAAAATTTATTTAAAGATCTAAATTTAGTGGTTAAAAATCACGGTATTGTTTCTCTTGAAGGAAAGAACGGTTCTGGCAAATCGACTTTCTTGAAAATGTTGTTAAATAAAACATTTTCAGTCACTTATCAAGGTAAGTATGAACTAGCAAATGGTTTATCGATTTCATATTTGCCACAAAATTTTACAGAATATCATGGCACTTTACACAAATTTGCATATGAACATAAAATTTCTTATGAGGAATTACTCAATAATTTGAAAAAGATGGGCTTTCCACGAGCAAGTTTTGTGACACCGATTGAAGAGATGAGTATGGGACAGCAAAAACGAGTAGCACTAGCTAAATCTCTAGTTGAACCAGCCGACTTGTATTTATGGGATGAACCAGCAAATTATCTAGACGTTTTCAATCAAAATCAACTGATTGAATTATTGAAAAAGGTCAAACCTGCCATGCTGTTGATTGAACATGACGAATACTTCATTGAGCAGGTGACGGATCACAGAGTGAGATTGGATATAGCAGAATAGAAAGAAGCACGTTACTGGTTAGTTAGTAACGTGCTTTTGTTCAGATCTTTGGACTAATGGTTCTAAATATTGTTTTCTTCTTTGAGCAGAACTTTTATCAATGTTGCCCAAGCTTAACCATTTGATATGTTTCATCCCTAATTGTTTCAAGGTTGAATTGATGAAAACACTTTTAATGGCACTACCGCAGAATATTTTCAAATACCAGGTGGGTGAGGTAGAGGTCGTCATCACTTCAACACGCTGAATATTCTTTAAATGCCCAATGACACCAGTAGCACCAACATTATATGCAAATTGTTTTTTCATGACTTTATCGATGAAGCCCTTAATAATTGCAGGAGTATCATTCCACCAAACTGGGAAGATAAAGATAAGGCGATTAGCTTCTTTCAAAAGCTTTTGATATTTTTTAACGTTAGGATCACTGGTTTTACCAGCTTTAAATAAGGAAAGTTCACGCGCATCATATGCTGGGTTAAAGTTATCCCAATATAGATCTATAGCTGAAAATTCTTCCTTTCTTGCTTTTAAGATTTGTTGAACTTTTGTGAAAATTTGGGCATAAGAATTGCTAAAGTAGATTAAATTCCACCTAAATTTTGAGCAATGACTCACTTTGGTGGAACACGGGGGCTAGTTTTTACTAGCTTATTAGTTTGTATTTTTGTAGTCATCTTCCCATTATCATCAGTAGGAGAAATGGCAAGTTTAGCATTTTTGCTTGTACATGCTATGGTTAACGTAGGACATTTGCGTTTGGTAAAACACACGGGAGCTAACCGCTTTTTATTAGTAATTGCTGTTATTCTTAACTTAGTATTATTCGCATTGCTTTTTGCACAAACTATCATAAATGGTGAAATTTTAACTTGGATTGCAGTCATCTTCTTATTAGTGATTAGTTTTATTATTGAATATATCTGGCGTAAAAAGAATCATCAAAATATGCATTGGTTAGGTAAAAACTAAATAATTACTTACTAAAAATGGACGGAGAATTTTCCGCCCATTTTTTAATTTTGATTTGCTTGATTAACAGCTTCGATTACAGCATGACGAAAGCCATTCGCCTCTAAGCTAGTTACACCTTTAATAGTAGTTCCACCGGGTGAGCATACTTGATCACGCAATAAAGCAGGGGCTATTTTACTATCACTAGCCAAAGTAGCAGAGCCCTTAACCATGCTGGCAGCTAATTGATTAGCTAGATTACGAGGAAGACCATTCAGAACGCCAGCATCCCCAAGCGCATCAAGAAAAACATCCACAAAGGCAGGACCACAGCCACCAATAGTCCCTACAATGCTTAATTGATCTTCTTTAACAGAAATTACATCTCCTAGTTGTTCTAAAAAATGAATTATTTTCACAGCATTAATTTTAGAGATATTAGCTGGTATAAACAATCCAATAGTGCCAGCGTTAATCGCTACTGGAGTATTAGGAATGATTCTAATAATTGAATGATTAGGTAAAATGTTTTCCAAATTATTATACCCAACACCAGCTACCGAAGAAATAATGGTGGTTTTGGCGTCCAGATTAATTAGTTCAGGGATGATTTGAAGTGTAATCTTAGCTGGAGTAGTTAAAAATACATAATCTAGATCCAAGTTGATTAAATCATGTATTGCATGGACTAATTTAAAATCTAGTTTTTCTGCTAATCCGCTGACACGGGGATTAACTGGATTTTCTCCAATTATTTTATTCGTTGCATCTTTTTTTAGTCCTTTAATAATAGCACTACCCATTTGTCCTACACCAATTACTCCAATTTTTGTCATTTTTATCTCCTTAATGTTTGCTATCTGTTCAAATTTTATCTTAACAGTATTTACTAATCTCTTTGTTAAACACTTTTAATTCAAGAATGATATTATTACGTGACTTTGACTCTCGACATATTTTGTTCAATTGCTTGATGTTATTGCGTAAATTTTTTAAAGTCTTTTGGTAATGTTTAGAATCTACTTTTTTGCTCAATGTTACCACATAGTTGTGTGGCTTTAAGCTTGATTTTTTAGCATATTGGCACAATTTTTTGTTCATTTTACTACAAAGAGCGATAACTTTTTGCCGCTTTTTCTTATTATCAAGTGTGCTTAGATTTAAGAGTAGCTGATTCGATCTTTTAAAATGATCAACTTTTTTAGCCTGTCTGATTTGTTTTCTTTTCTTAACTAATTTCTTTATTGAGTTAATTACGCTTTGGACTATAATTAGTGAATTACGTTTACTATTTGGCTCAATAATTTGTGTTTTTGCCAGTTGATTATTATAAACAACATAGCCTAATGTTTCTAAGAACTTTGAGTTTTCTTTTAAATCAGAAGTTAAGGTCAAACGATGATAAGGAAAGGAAATGAGATTTGCATCAATTTGATTTTGATATATCATTTCTTTACGATAGGCTCCAGCCAACATGTCAGCAACTTGGATACCATAACTTTTTCGACTGTTTTCAGTATAATAATTAACCTCAAGCTTAACCTCCTCATCACTAATGTTCTTGGCAATATCCTGTAGCAGAGTTCAATTTAATAAAAGACATGGATCAACATGATTTTGTGAGGTCTCATCAATTACAACATATACTTTAATTTGTGAAGAATTGATGCATTTTTTAAGTTCCAGTAAAAGCGTCTTAATTGGATGAATATATGATAGAAGTTCTAGTGACAAAAACATCAGTTCTTTAATATCTGTAAATTGATTAAGGTCACAAGCTGGACGTTCTAATATCAAAGCTGATGTTAAAAAGGGCTTAGCTACTTCTAAGGCTTTCCGATTGATTCTATCAGAAACGGAATTACTCTTTTTCTCTCGTTTATTATTGTTAGGGTAAATCTCCTTATAAAGCTGATTTAATGCCTGCATTCTTTGAGCATCTATCATATAAAAGGCAGCAATAAACCTATCAGTAGTCATCTGATCATCTTGCTTCTTGTATGAAATACTCTCATCAACAAAAATAATAAAGGTCGAACATTGCTCTTCATAAGCACAAGTTGATGATATAGCTTTTTAATTAAATTACTCATTCGTCTCCTCCTGAAAAAACTTGCGTTCGTATAAAATATACCAAACATATGATCAAAATAAAAGAAAAAATCGAAAAATTGACTTTTTTAACACAAATCTGAGATTATTTAGTCAATAAAGCAAAATAGAATCGAGTCAAAAATGAGAAAAATAAATCATCTGTTTATCATGTTGTTATTGTCGATACCTTTACTGGCAGCTTGCAATAATAGTTCAAAAGAAAAGCAAGTACATAAAAGCAAAACCACTATGGTTAAGCCTAAACCGAGATTTAAAGATACTCCTACATTATATTTTCACGGATTAATGGGTAGTTATAAGAATGAAAAGCCGTTAGTCGATGCTGCTAAAGAAGCTGGTAAAACAAATAGTGTAATTCGTGCAAATGTAGATGAGACGGGAAAAATTAAATTAAAAGGCAGGATTAAAAAGGATTCTAAAAATCCAATCGTTGAAGTCAATTTCAAGGACAATACACAACCTGACTTTTCACGTAATGGAATTTATGCTAGCAACGTAGTCAAAGCCTTGCAGAAGAAATACCATATCAATAAAGTTAATATGATTGGCTACTCTTTAGGCAATATTGCGATAATTTACTACATGATTCAAAATGGTCAAAAGAAAAATATGCCACGGTTAGTTAAACAAGTGAGCATAGCAGGGCATTATGATGGAGCATATTTCCAAGAATTGCCGCCAAGCTTCCGTCAACCCAAAGGGTTAAAACTAGATAAAAATGGCAAACCAAATAAAATGAATCAAACATACAAGCAAATGTTAAAAGCTCGTCCAGCTTACAAAACAAATAAAGTGAAGATTCTTAATATTTATGGAGATATCGGCAATGGCGGGGATGGAGTAGTTGAAATAGCTTCTGCCTTATCATTGAAATATTTAACTTCTGGTAGTAAATATCAAGCAATCAAGTTTACTGGAGTAAAAGCTGATCATGGCAGTTTGCCTAATAATGATCAAGTAATTAATAAAATTGTTGAATTTTTATGGTAGTAGAACAAAGGATTGTTCAAATTGTTTTATCAAGAACTAAAAGCGAATTTTGAAGAAAAAGCTAATCCTGAACAGGCACAACAACTAGCAGGTTATATGCGAAATCAGTTTAAATTTTATGGTTTGCATACACCCGAGCGACGAAAGATCTATCACGATTTTTTATTGCGAGAAAAGAAAAAGAAGAAAATAGACTGGAATCTATTAAATCGAGCTTGGGAAGATCAATATCGAGAGATGCAATATTTTGTTTGTGATTATTTAATTGCAATGAAAAAATATCTTACTTATAACGATATTGATAGAATTGAACGTTTTGTCAGAACTAAACAATGGTGGGATACAGTCGATAGTCTAATTAAGCCTATTGGTGATCTTGGCTTACGAGATGCAAGAATTAATGAACTGATGCTTGAGTGGTCAACAGATTCTGATTTTTGGGTAAGACGTGTAGCAATAGAACATCAATTGTTACGTAAAAAGAAAATGAACACTGACTTACTTGCTCAGATCATCGAAAATAATTTGAACAGTCAAGAGTTTTTCATTAACAAAGCGATAGGATGGGCCTTACGTGATTACTCTAAGACAAATTCAGAATGGGTAAGACAATTTATTGCTGAAAATTATGATAGAATGGCTAAACTATCGATTACAGAAGGATCGAAGTATTTATATCAATAGCGATTATGTGGTATATCACATAATCGTTTTTTTATAAAATTTTTTGCATTTGAACAGGCGTTTGATATAATGACACGTGAACACATGTGCGATTAAACAAGGAGGACCTCCAATTTATATATTTAAATTAAGGAAAAGAAAAAATGAAAGTCGAATCCAATTCTACTAAAAAGGCATTAGACTATCTTTTATCTCAAAAAGAAGGGACGTATCTATCAGTAATTGAACAAACAACTGGATTAGGTAAAACACATGCAGTGATTCAAAAAATCGCTGAGATTTTACAAAAAATTCCGGACCTTGAGTTAAAACCCAAGATTTTTGTGGTTACTTCTGGAATTGAAACTAGAAATGAATTTTTCCATGATTTAAAGGAAAAGTTACCTGAATTTGAAAGCAGAATTCTACTGTTTGAGAGTGTACCTGATCAAGTTAAACATTTCCTAGAAGAACTATTATCTAAGACTGATTATGAAAATGATCAAACTTTAGCCAACGATTATTTAAGCAGCTGGTTTGATCAAAATACTGCGACGTTTAAAGATACTACTGTTTTACTAAAAAGAATTGCAAAACAATATATCTTTGTTAAACAAGAAAATGATACGTTCGGAGAATTAAGTTCTCGGTTAAAACGCACAATTTATTACGATTTAAAAAGATTGGCGCAAAAAGAAGAAATAAAACTTAATACTAAACAAAAACGGCTAAATTATTTAATTAAAAAGGCGCCTTGGATATGTGATTTATTTAAAGATACTGATCTCAGTCGTTATTATGTTTTGATCATGACTGCGGATAAATTCGTTTTCCCATATAAAACAGCCA
Source organism: uncultured Lactobacillus sp. (assembly GCA_930989465.1). Lineage (GTDB taxonomy): Bacteria > Bacillota > Bacilli > Lactobacillales > Lactobacillaceae > Lactobacillus. The sequence goes on from CAKNLX010000016.1 coordinate 24,459, forward strand.
TCGGAAATGAAGACAATTATTGGGATTTGACTTTTAAAAATAGTCAGACACCTATTCTCTTTTTAGATGAATCAGATAAGAGTCAACTACCCTAGACTGAAGTCTAGGGCTTAGTGGATCGTTAGCTTGCGCCAACCAGAACACCAACTTGCTTAGATACGGACTTGACTTACCAGCAGTAATCTTTTGACTATTGCCGATAGAGGTCGTCTAATTACCAAAGCCTTTTGAGTCCGTGAGTTGCTAGCGGAC
>CAKNLX010000017.1 GCA_930989465.1 uncultured Lactobacillus sp.
ATCCTATTGATAGAATATCATAGAAATCTATCAACAGGATTTATCATAGAACCCTTTAAAAGCTTTCCGATTGGAAGGCTTTTTTGTTTTTTGAGAAAAAATAAAAATAAATTTAACGGCTTTCATTGTTTAAATAAAGCAATTTTAAGATTTTCTATACGAAATTGAACTATTGACATTTTAAATGAAAGTAATATGATTTGTTTATCAAATAATTTGAATATCAAACTATTTGATAAACAAAATAAAGAGGTGAACTAAAGGATCTTGAATGCCGTAGAAATAGAACGGCTAACTGGACGTAGTGAGCCGCTTAGTTTAGTAGATTGTGTTCTTGAAAAAAATTCGAATGAATTAACTGCATTGACGAATGTAACGATGAATGAAGAATTTTTTCAAGGGCACTTTCCGGGTAATCCGGTGATGCCAGGAGTATTGATCGTTGAAGCGTTAGCGCAGGGATGTGAAGTATTGCTTGATAATGATCGATCTGCTTTGAAACTGAGTCAAATTAAAAAGGCTCGTTTTAGAGAAATGGTTAAGCCAGGAGATCAGTTAACAATTAAAGTTAAACGTAAGCTTAAAGACGAATTTATTTTTAAAACTGAAGCATATATCCAAGATAAGCTTGTTTGTAGTGCAGAACTTTCTTTCTCTTAAATAATTTAAATGATTTTGTTTTATAATTTAAGTTGAATATAAACGATAAAGGAACTAGATTATGAAACACTTATATCAAGAGATAAATGATGCGCTTTACAACACTTATTACGGTATTAATCGCATTGAAGAAGAAGAACTTAAAAAGAGTCAGTTCAAAGATTTAACTGTTAAAGAGTTACATGCAATCGATGCGATTACGATGTATGATCATCTAACCGTTTCGCAAGTGGCCGATAAGTTGCACTTGTCACGTGCTACAGTTACTTCGACAGTCGATCGGCTTGTCCGTAAGGGATATGCAGAAAGAATTCGTGATGAAAAAGATCGCAGAGTAGTTCGATTAGCTTTAACCAAAAAAGGACGAGTATTATGCCGTGCTTATCATGCTTATCACAACATGATGGTTAAAAGCTTTTTGCAGAATTTAAATGATGATGAATTACAAACGATCTATCACGCTTTTAAAAATTTGGAGAAATTCGTCAATTCACACTAGATGGGATTGAAAAACGTGAAAGATGTTGAGTTTATAGCTACTAGTTTTGCAGTGCCTGAACGAGTTGTTACAAATGATCAATTGGCTTCATTCATGGATACTTCTGATGAATGGATTAGTAAGCGGACTGGAATCAGACGAAGACATATAAGTACAGAGGAAAATACTTCTTCGTTAGCATTTCGTGCGGTAGAGAAGTTACAAGAAAAAAGCAACTTTTCTCCGGACGAAATTGACTTAATTATTGTGGCGACAATGTCACCTGATAATATGACTCCGAGTACCGCGGCGATGGTCCAAGGAATGTTGGGAGCAAAGAATGCCGTTGCCTTTGATTTGTCTGCAGCTTGTTCAGGCTTTTCTTATGCTATTTCTGTAGCTCGTAATATTTTGCTTAGCAATCACTGGCACAAAGCGATTGTAATCGGTGCGGAAGTTTTATCTAAGTTGATTGATTGGCATGATCGTTTGACAGCCGTTTTGTTTGGCGATGGTGCTGGAGCTGCATTACTAAGTGTAAGCAATGATCAGCATTTATTAGGCCAGGATTTAAAAACTTTTGGAAATATGGGTAATAAGTTAACTGCTGGTCATACTAAGCCGAAAAAGGATTTGCTTGAAAATGATCGAAAAATGTCTGCTTTTGAGATGGACGGTCGAGAAGTATATCGTTTCGCAACGCATCAAGTTCCTAAATCTATTTTACTGGCCGCTCAACAAGCTAATGTTAATTTGGATGAAATAGATCATTTTTTATTGCATCAGGCTAATGAACGAATAATTAAGCAAGTCGCTAAAAAATTGGATCAACCACTAAGCAAGTTCCCAATGAATATTGCTGAATACGGCAATACTGCTGCAGCCAGTGAGGCAATTCTCTTAGCAGAATGTGTAGCTAATAAAGTAATTAAGAAAGGCGATTTAGTCGCCATGAGTGGTTTTGGCGGAGGATTAACCGTAGCCACACTAATATTTAAATTTTAGAAAATAAGAGGTAAAAATAATGACTAAAGAAGAAATTTTAAAAGATGTTCAAGAAATTGCACAAGACGAATTAGATGTTGAACCTGAAAAGATCACTATGGACACTAATATTAAAGAAGATTTAGATGCCGATAGTTTAGATTTATTTGAAATCTTGAATGAACTTGAAGATAAATATGACATTGAACTTGACGCTGATGATAGTATTCAAACTATTAGTCAATTAGTTGATTTTGTTAAGGATCAAATGGACAAGCAAAAATAATGAAGTTCGGTTTACTATTTAGCGGTCAAGGTGCTCAAAGGGCAGGTATGGTAATTGATTTCTTAGCTGATCCGCTTTTTAAAGAAACAGTAGAAATTGCTAGTGAAGCTAGCGGTCAAGATATTGTTGCTGATTTTAAGAGCGAGCATGATGAATTGAAAAAGACAGTTCATGTTCAGCCAGCTTTAGTTGCCTTTGAAGCCGGAATTTATCGGATGTTACAACGTGATTTGCCAGATTTTAATGCTGCTGGAATGGTGGGCTTATCTTTAGGCGAATATGGGGCAATGATTGCCAGCAAAGCGATTTCTTTAAAAGAGGGAATTAGTTTAGTTAGTGATCGTGCAAAATATATGCAAGAAGATGCTGATCAAGTTTCTAGTAGCATGGCTGCGTTAATCAAGCCAGATGTTGATAAAGTAAATGCAATTTTGACGGCATTGCAAAATACTGACCAACAAGTATATTTTTCTAATTTTAATTCACCTAAGCAAATTGTAATTGGTGGGGAAGAGTCAGCAGTTAAAAAGGCTGTGCAAGAAATTAATGATCAGGAAGCAGCAAAGCGAGCTGTCGAATTAAAAGTAAATGGTGCTTTTCATACGCCTTTATTTAACGAGGCAAGCAAAAAAATGCATCAACGACTTGCTAACGTTTCTTTTGCTCAAGTTGAAATCCCAGTAATTTCTAATACTACGGTTAAACCATTTACTGATGACTGGGCTGAAATTATGGAAAGACAATTAGCTGTGCCAACTCATTTTGGTTCTTGTGTGCAATATTTGATAGATCAAGTAGGAATTGACGCTACTCTTGAAATCGGTCCAGGAAAAACTTTATCCAGCTTTGCACGACAAGTTGACCGCAAACTTGAACACTATCATATTGGTAATTTGACAGATTATCAAAAATTTATTGAGGAAGAACATGGAATTAAAAAATAAAGTAGTTTTGATTACTGGTTCAACCCGTGGCATTGGTCAAGCGATGGCTTTAGCGTTCGCTAAGGCGGGTGCAAAGGTCATTATTAATGGACGACATGAACAACTGAGCGACGAATTTAAGGCTATTCTAGATAGTGAAAACGCGGAATATCAGTATTTATCTGCTGATTTAGCACAAACAGATTTAAAAGAGTTTGCTAAAAAAGCATGGGATCTATATGGGAAAATTGACGTGTTAATCAATAACGCTGGTATTAATCGCGATAAAATGTTGATCGGGATGCGTGAAGCAGATTTCGATCAAGTTATTAATCTTGATCTGCGAGTTCCTTTCTTTTTAACTAAGGCAATTATTAAAAAGATGAATAAAGAGCGTAGCGGCGTGGTTATCAACATGTCCAGTATAGTCGGCTTACATGGCAATGCAGGACAAGCTAATTATGCTGCAGCCAAGGCAGGTCTAGTCGGTTTTACCAAAGCAGCAGCACGTGAAGCAGCTATGCGTAATATTCGTGTGAATGCCATTGCACCAGGAATGATTAATACTGATATGACCGCTAAATTATCAGACAGAGTAAAAAAGAATATTTTAGAGCAGATACCATTAACTCGTCTAGGTGAGGCTAACGAAGTGGCAGAGACTGCTATTTTTTTGGCACAAAATGACTATATTACGGGTCAAACTATCGTGGTTGATGGTGGAATGACAATGTAGGAGAAATCTCAATGCAAAGAGTCGTAATTACAGGAATGGGAGCCATCGCTCCTAATGGAAATGGCTATGAAAACTTTGTCAACAATAGTTTGGCAGGTAAAATCGGCATTAAAAAGATTAGTAAATTTGATGCGAGTGAAACTGGGATTACGGTTGCCGGTGAAATAGATGACTTTGATCCTAAGGAATACGTTGGTAAAAAAGAGGCTCGCCGAATGGATCTGTATTCTCAATATACAGTACAAACTGCATCAGAAGCAGTGAAGATGGCCGGAATCAATGAAGAAAATACTAAGCCTGAAGATTTAGGTGTGATTTTTGGTTCAGGTATCGGTGGATTAACTACAATTGAACAACAAGTTATTCGCATGCATGATAAAGGTCCACGTCGAGTTTCTCCATTTTTTATCCCTATGGCTATTGCTAATATGGCAGCCGGAAATATTTCAATTCGTTTTAATGCACAAAATATTTCTACCTCAATTGTGACTGCTTGTGCTTCGGGTACTAATTCGATCGGTGAAGCTTATCGTCAAATTCGTGAAGGCCGAGCTCAAGCAATGATTACTGGTGGTAGTGAGGCGACTGTCAATGAAACAGCAATCTCCGGTTTTGCTGCTTTGACTGCTTTATCACAAAATACAGATCCTGACCGTGCTTCTTTGCCTTTTGATCAAGATCGAAATGGTTTTGTCTTAGGCGAAGGCAGTGGAGCAATGGTTTTAGAAAGCTTGGAACATGCACAAAAGCGTGGTGCCAAGATTTTAGGAGAAATTGTTGGCTACGGTACAACAAGTGATGCCTACCATATTACATCACCTGATCCAGATGGTAAAGGCGCAGCTCGTGCAATGCAAATGGCAATTGATGAAGCTGGGATTACGCCGGATGAGATAGGTTATATTAATGCACATGGTACAGCAACTCATGCTAATGATAGCGGAGAAAGCAAGGCTATTAATCAGGTATTTGGATCAGATAGCAGCGTGCGCGTTTCTTCAACTAAGGGCATGACAGGACACTTGTTAGGTGCAGCTGGCGCAATTGAAGCCGTAATTACTGTAGCAGGTTTGATGAAAGATAAGTTTCCAATGAATGTGGGATGTTTTAATCAAGATCCTGAGTGTTCAATTAATTTAATTAATCAAGATAATCAAAGCTTTTCTACTGAATATGCGATTTCTAATTCCTTTGGCTTTGGAGGACATAATGCTGTATTAGCATTTAGAAAATGGAGTGAAAATTAATGGATTTGCAAGCAATTTCAAGTTTAATGGATCAGTTTGAAGATTCTGATATTAGAGAATTGAAAATTGACGAGGGTGATTTTCATTTTTACTTGAGTAAAAACAAGATTAATAAGATGCAAAGTAAACCTGCTCCAGTAGTTGAAAATAAAGAACCAGCTTCTAAAACATTAGCTAAATCTGAAGATACTGAAGTGGAAAGTACTTCTGATGCTAAGGATGCGGCAGTTAAGGCTCCAATTGTGGGTATTGTTTATCTGCAAGCAAAACCAGGTCAACCAGCCTTTGTAAAGGTGGGTGATCACGTAGAAAAAGGTCAAACTGTTTGCATCATTGAAGCCATGAAGATGATGACAGAAATTAAGAGTACTTTAACTGGAACGGTAACAGCAATTAATGTTGAGAACGAAGATTTAGTTGAAGTCGATCAACCCTTGATTTCAGTAAAGGAAGATTAAAATGGCTAAAGAATTAGACATTGCTGCTATAGAAAAAATTATTCCGCACAGATACCCGATGCTTTTGATAGATCGTGTAATTGATCTTGAAGAAGGAAAAAGTGCTACAGCGATTCATAATGTGAGTTTTAGTGAAAAGTTTGTGCAAGCTTCTTCAAAAAGTGATCCAGCTTTCCCCTCGCTGCTAATTGTTGAAGCAATGGCTCAAACTGGAGCGGTAGCTCTTTTGAGTACTTCAGATTTTCAGGGCAAGACTGCATATTTTGGTGGTATTCAAAAAGCTGATTTTATGAGAGAGGCTCGTCCAGGTGATCAAGTAGTGTTAAAAACTGAATTAACCAAGATTCGCAAAAATATTGGTGTAGGTAAAGGCATTGCTACTATAGATGGACACAAGATTGCAGAAGCAGAATTAACATTTATGATTGGCTAGGTGAAATTGATGTTTAAAAAAGTTTTAGTAGCAAATCGAGGCGAAATTGCAGTTCGCATTATTCGTTCGCTAAAAGAGATGAATATTAAGACTGTCGCAATTTACTCAACTGCTGATCGTGATAGTTTGCATGTACAGCTTGCTGATGAAGCAGTCTGTGTAGGAGGACCGCAGCCTACTGATTCATATTTGAATATTAAAAATATTTTAGCAGCAGCTGTAGGGACAGGTGCGGAAGCAGTTCATCCAGGTTATGGTTTTTTGTCAGAAAGTGCTGAGTTTGCCCAGATGTGCACTGATTGCGGCTTGATTTTTATCGGACCAAAAGCTGAAACAATTGATCGCATGGGAAATAAGGAACATGCACGTCAAACTATGGTTGCTCACCGTGTACCGGTTACTCCAGGTAGTACTGGCTTTATTACTTCAGCTGATGAAGCTAAGCAAATTGCGGAAAAAATAGGCTATCCAGTTTTGTTAAAGGCAGCAGCTGGCGGTGGCGGTAAAGGCATTCGCCAGGTTACAAAACCCGAAGAAATGGCTGCCGCATTAGCCTCTGCTCAAAGCGAAGCTAAAAATGATTTTGGTGATGATCGCATGTATTTGGAAAAAGTTATGCAAAATGTAAAGCATATTGAGGTCCAAATTTTTAGGGATAGTTTTGGTCATACTGTGTACTTCCCGGAGCGAGACTGTTCATTGCAGAGAAATAAGCAAAAGGTGCTTGAAGAGAGTCCTTGTGAGTTAATTACTCCTGCTGAACGAAAGCATTTGGGTGAAATTGCAGTCAAAGCAGCAGAAGCAGCAGATTATGTAAATACTGGTACCATTGAGTTTTTAATGGATCAAGACCATCATTTTTATTTTATGGAAATGAATACTCGTATTCAGGTTGAACACACTGTTACTGAAATGGTTACGGGTGTTGATCTAGTAAAAGCTCAGATTATGGTTGCTACAGGTCAAGAGTTGCCTTTTACTCAAGCTGATTTAAAGGCAAAGGGACATGCAATCGAATGCCGCATTAATGCGGAAGATCCGGCCAATAATTTTATGCCTTCAGTAGGGAATATTGATTATCTTTATTTACCAATTGGCAATCCAGGGATGCGAATCGATACTGCACTTTATCAAGGCGGCATGATTTCACCATTCTATGATTCGATGATTGCCAAGGTAGTAGCTTTCGGTCAAACTCGTACAGAAGCAATTGCTAAAATGGAACGGTTGTTAAAAGAAATGGTTATTCGCGGAATTACTACAAACCAAGAATTTCATTTAGCAATTTTAAAGGATCCCGGATTTAAGAGCAGCAAATTTACTAATACTTATTTAGAGAAGGAATTTTTACCTAAATGGAAGGAGCGTGCACATGGTCAAGCTGTTTCCGCATAAAAATACGTTAACTGAAAAGCATGTGAAGGCGAATAAAGTTGCCGATGATCGCGTTCCTGATGGCATACTTAAGAAATGTCCGAAGTGTCATACTGAAATTTTTGCTAATCAGTTAGATTCATATTTGACCTGCCCTAATTGTGATTATGGTTTTAGAATTCCCGCTAAAAAGCGAATTGAATGGTTAGTCGATGATTTTGAGGAATGGGACAGCGAGATTTCGCCTTCAGATCCACTCAAATTTCCCAATTATGATCAAAAGATAGCTAAAGCAAAGAAAAATAGTGGCCTTAATGAAGCTGTTTTGACAGGACAGGCTAAGATTGACGGTCAAAGCTTTGCACTAGGCATCATGGATCCCACTTTTATTATGGGTTCATTAGGTCAAATGACTGGTGAAAAAATTACCCGTTTATTTGAAAAAGCTACAAAAAAAGGATTGCCTGTTGTTTTATTTACTGCATCTGGTGGTGCCCGCATGCAAGAAGGTATCTTATCATTAATGCAAATGGCTAAAGTATCCAATGCCGTTGCTAAGCACAGTCAAGCTGGTCTTTTGTATATTGCTGTTTTAACTGATCCAACTACTGGAGGAGTAACTGCCAGTTTTGCGACAGAAGCAGACATAACTCTAGCTGAACCACATGCAATGGTTGGCTTTGCCGGTCGACGTGTAATTGAGCAAACAATCCACCAAGAGATTGCTTCTGATTTGCAGGATGCGGAGAATGTGCTTAAACACGGCTTTATTGATCATATAGTCAAAAGACAAGATGAAAGAAGCACAATCGAGTGGCTTTTGAAGTTTGGTGGTGAAGCAAATGACTAAGAAAGCAATGGAAGTTGTTCAGGCAGCTAGGGATGAAAAACATATCTCAGGTCATGAATTAAGAAAAGTACTTTTTCCAGATTTCTTTGAATTGCATGGTGATGGCTTAAGTGGTGATGATCCAGCAATTGTTGGCGGATTAGCAACGTTTCATGGTCAACCGGTAACTATCATTACTACTAGTCGCGGCCATAGTCTAAATGAACGAATAGAAAAGCACTTTGGCCAACCAGAGCCTAGTGGATATCGCAAAGCTTGTCGCTTAGTAGAAAATGCAGCCAAGTTTCATCGAACAGTATTTTTATTTGTAGATACTGCGGGTGCTTATCCAGGTAAAAGTGCAGAAGAAAATGGCCAAGGTGAAGCAATTGCGCAAAATCTTTTGCGTATTGGCCAAGCTAAAACGCCAATTATTACCATAATATATGGTGAAGGTGGATCAGGCGGTGCTTTAGCTCTTGCCTGTGGTGACGGAGTGTGGATGCTAGAAGATAGTATTTATTCTGTTTTGTCTCCTGAAGGTTTTGCTTCTATTTTATGGAAAGATGCTAAAAAAGCAGCAGAAGCTGCGGAAGTGATGCGGTTAACACCAAAGGATCTGTTACAGCAAAAGGTAATTGAAGGTATTATTGACGAGCCAGCAGACCATCTGCAAGTATGTCAAAATATTGAGCAAGTTTTACAAACTGAATTAGATAAGCTGCAAAATTTATCTGCTGAAGAGCTATTAGTAAGACGCTATGAACGTTTTAGGAAGTTTTAGGTGAAAAAATGAGTGGTATCTTAACAGGAAAGAAAATTTTGGTAATGGGCGTTGCTAATAATCGTTCTATTGCTTGGGGATGTGCACAAGCAATGGAGCAGCAAGGCGCAGAAGTGATTTATACATATCAAAACGAACGCTTAAAGAAATTTATTTCCAAGTTAGTAACGGATGAAAATCGTTTAATTGAATGTGATGTTGCCAATGATGAAAGTATTGCCAACGCTTTTGATCTTATTGAGAGTCGTTTTGGTAAAATCGATGGAATTGTTCATGCCATTGCTTTTGCTAAAAAAGAAGAACTTGGCGGCTCGATTCTTAATTCAACTCGCGCAGGTTTTAGTCAAGCCCTGGATGTTTCCGCATATTCATTACTCGCTGTTGCCAAAGAAGGAGCTGCTATTTTAAATAATCCTGCCAGCATTGTCACATTAACTTATATGGGTAGCGATCGTGCCTTGCCTAATTACAATACTATGGGTATTGCTAAGGCGGCTCTTGAATCTAGTGTCCGCTATTTGGCACGTGATTTAGGTGAAGCAGGTGTTCGCGTAAATGCTATTTCAGCAGGGGCAATGAAGACCTTAGCAGTTTCTGGTATTAAAGGACATGCTGATTTATTGAAAATCTCTCAAAGCGAAACCGTTGATGGTGTGAATGTCACTAAAGAAGAAGTTGGAAATACTTGTGCTTTCCTAATGAGTGATCTAGCAACTGGTTTAACTGGTGACGTGATTTTTGTTGATAAGGGTGTTCACTTAAGATAAAATGCAAGTTTATCAATATGATCAGGTTGAATCTACACAAGATTTGGCTAAAGATTATTTGAAAAATAAAAACAAGAAAAAAGCGGCTTTTGTTGCCCAAAGCCAAACTAATGGTTATGGCAAACGAGGTCGCTTTTTCTATTCGCCCGCTCAAACAGGAATTTATTTTAGTATGGCTTTTCCTAATTTTGAAATTGTACGGGAAAAAATCAATTTATTAACGCCATGTATAGCCACCAATGTAGTTGATGTGCTCAGAAAATTTTATCCTCAAAAAGACTTACGTTTGAAATGGGTTAATGATATTTATTTAAAAAATAAAAAGGTAGCAGGTATTTTAACGGAATATGAGAATAGTGGCTTAATAATTGGTGTCGGCATCAATATCGCAACGCACGATTTTCCAGAGCAGATAAGATTCAAAGCAGGGTACATTTCGGATACTCTTTTTGAGCATAAAAAAATGACCAATGAACTTTTACAAGCAGTTGATTTAGCAAGTAAAAATTATGGTCAAAATCAGTTTATGGAGCAATATCGCAAACTATCTTGGCTCATAGGTAAAAGAGTAAATCTTAAGCTGGGTAAAAAAGAAGTGACAGGACTAGTTAAGACTATTGATGATGCAGGAAAGTTGGTTATTTTAACAAATAATGAAGCTCATAGCTTTTCGAGTGGAGAAGTGACTAAGGTTGAGTTAACTTAAATTCCGTAGTTTCAACATAGAGCATCATATTTTTGCGGTAGTAGTTCAGAGATTTAAGAGGGATGCGCAATGTTTTGAGGATTTCTTCGTCTGAGAGCTTAGGATTAGATAGAATTGAGTAAACAAAGCTCATGCGTAATTTATGACTAGTTAGTTGCATACCAATTAGATCACGATCTGGTGCGATTTTTTGATTGATATTAAAATCTGAAGCATAGTGATCGCCACTTTTGGTTGCAAAAATATATGGGTTAGCATCTTGTGAAAAGTCAGTATGGGCTTGTAGATACTTCTTTAATTGTGAATCAGAAACTTGATCAAGCAGAGTGTTAATGCGCATAGTTAATATTTCAGCTGGCTTGTAGCCGAGTGAAATAGCTGTCATCATCTTAATAGTTTCTGGATGTAATTTAGTCATTTTAGTCAATTCTGACAAATGATCTATCCAGTTGATAACGTACTTTTGTTTACGATCAAATTTATTTCCACGTAATGTGAAAAGTGGGTAGGAATTTATAAAGCCATATTCGGCCAAAAAGACAAAATACATTTTTAAGTGACTGAGATACTTGTTAACTGTATTGCTCTTGAAGTGCATCTTTTGTTCAAGAGAATCTAAAAAGTTGCGAATGTCGCTCGTGGTAACTTCATTGATAGAAGCACTGGGGCCGATATTAGTGGCGTAATAATTCCAAAAAGTAGTGATTGATTTAGCAGCAAGTGCAATTGTAGAAGGCGCTAATTGCTTTTTTTGTTTGCAATATGTTTGAAATTTATCTTCATAGGGAAACATTGCAAAATCCTTTCTTGAATTTTTTATTTTATTATATCATATCATTCTTAAGTAGGTTGTTACTAAATTCTACTTTAAAAAATAAAAAGCTAGGTTTCACTTCGTTCAACCTAGCAAATCAAAAAATAGTAACTTGCGAAACCTGAAATTAAGTTGTATCATCATATTTGTTAACTAAATAGGTGATGACGTTCACCATTAACCGAGTAATCTAATGACGTCTACTTTATCCGGAGGGATAGAGTGGACGCTTTTTGTTTGGGGGAATGTTTTTAATGAAAATTAGCAATTATATTAGTATAGCCTGTTTTGCCTTTTTTGGTGGCATGGCGCGCTATAGCTTAAATGCTCAATGGAGTTTTTATGGTACCTTCTGGGGAAATATCATAGGTTGTTTTTTATTAGCCTTTTTCACTTACTTTTTTATGGAATTTAAAGATTTCCGTCAATGGTTAACTGTAGGAATTGGTACGGGCTTTGTAGGGGCTTTTACAACGTTTTCTACTTTTAATTTAGATATTTTAAAAAATATTCAAGCCGGTTTACCATTGACTGCTTTAATTTATTTTTTGAGTTCAATTATTTTTGGCTTTATTTTTGCCTTTTTAGGTATGAGAATCGGCAAAAACGTGGGAATGTTGCTTAGAAAGGAAGATTAAAGTGGAGATTCTATTAGCAGGACTTGGTGCGTCAATTGGTGCGATGATTAGATATGCAATAACTAATTATGGTAAAAAACATTGGGAATGGATAGGTAAACAGTTTTCTAATTTGCCAACTCCCACATTGTTTATTAACTTAACGGGGGCACTTATTTTAGGCATTATATTTGGTCTTGGAACCAATGTCTTTTTCTATTCCTTAGTTGGAACCGGTGTATTAGGCGGTTATACAACTTTTTCGACAATGAATACTGAATTAGTTGAATTATATAAAAGTAGAAATTACCATGGCTTGATTCTTTATGCAGTGACCTCATATCTGGGGGGAGTAATTTTAGTTTTCATAGGCTTTTGGATAGGACAACTGTGTAAATAGATTCAATAATTAAGTTATTCTAAATATGTAGTATATTCATTGACACTATGTCACTTAAGAAATAAAATCTTTATTAAAGATGTAATAGAGTGATATAGAAATGGAAAAAACAATGAGACAACACGTTCCTGAATTAACTGATGATATTGGTAATGATGAATTTTTGGATTTAATTGTAGATTGCTTTCATTCAGCAATTTTTGGTACAGTAGATGAAAACGGAGAGCCACATACCAATGTTATAGACATCGATTTTAATGAAAATGGTCGCTTAATTTTCGCTACTACGAATCAAAAAAGTTTTTACCGTAATCTAAAAAGACATAATCGTGTATCTATCACAGCATTACGTGGTCGAGAAACTTTAACTAGCGTAGGTTTTACTTTGCAAGGATATGTTGATGAAATTAGTCCGTCTTATTTGAATAAAATTTTTGAAATTAAGCCGGAAATGCATCATATCTATGCAAATAAGACAGAAGACTTTGATACATTAAGAGCTTTTGCATTAACACCTGTGATTGGATCAGTGTATGATTTACGTGAGAAAAAAGTTTTTCAAAAGCAATTCGATTTTATCAACCAAAACAAAAAGGAGATGGCTTAGAGCCATCTCCTTTTTTATTATATATTCATTTCACGTTTTTCTTCGCGCTTACGTAGCCATGGAAGCAAGAATCCTAAACCGAAGAGAACAATTACCGTAATGATATTCATAAGTAATTGGTGGTTAAATGCAGCACTACCAAATGTTGCCTCAGCTTCTTGAGGAATGAATCCTAAAGTTGCACAGATGAAAGTGAAGATCAAGCACCACCAGCCCATAATTAGAGCACCAGTCTTGTTTTTGATAAAGACATAATCTGAATGGAACTTTTCTTGGTGCATTCTTAACATTACGAAAGCAAAGAATACCCAACAAGTCTTATATGGTGAAATAATACCATTAATATTTAAGAGCCAATTATAAATTGAGTTAATGTTTGGCAAAGTACCAGTAAGTAAGAGTAAGAATAATGCTAAGCCACAAGTTAAAGTATATGAGTGAACTGGACGACCGGTCTTATCCTTTTTACCGGTTAACCACTTAGGCATGTATCTATCAGCAACGTCACCAGCAAATACACGGCTTGAAGCATCAAGCAAAACAGCTAATTGAGCCATCATGAAGAGAGCTTGGACAACTGCAAAGATGTACATCAAGATTTTACCCCAACCTAAACTTTCACCTAAAAGTTGGAAAGCGTAGTAAGGACCATTCATCTTGAAGTCATGTGGGATGTGGTGTGCGTTAAAGAACATTGCTAAAGCTAGGGTACCAAAGATAGTTAAGAAACCAGTCATTAATGCCAACATCCACATTGCTTTAGGAAATTCGTGCTTAGGATCACGCATTTGCACAATGTAAGGAGCAGCAAGTTCAGCACCGGACATAGCAAAAATTAATAATCCGGTGGTAGAGAAGTAACGCAAACTAAATGATGGTTTGAATGCACCCCAGTTAAATGGTTGCGTGGCAATATGATGACCATGCATTACTGCCCAAACAGCAAGTAAAACAAAGAGCATGGACATGATGAACATTGCACCACCACCGATTAATGAGAGCAGTTCAAGTGAATTCTTAATGGTATTTTCAATCAAGATAAAGACTAGAATGATTACGAAAGTAAGAATTCCAAACCAGAAAGTAGACATATGCTTGTCTAGCGTGTTGTTTCCTAGAATAATCCAGGAGAATGACACGATGACTGAGTTAGAAACGTCAACTAAGTATGGTACAGTTTGAACCCAATACATCCAAGAAGTCCAGTAACCGAGAGTGTCATTAGATGAATGACGTACCCATGATGCTAAACCTCCGGCCTGATCTGTAAACGTTAATCCCATTTGACTGGACATAAGAGCATAAGGAATAACGTAGGCAAATAAAAGGAAAATCCAAGATACAACTACAGATAATCCTTGGTTTTGAAATGGATAGAAGATGTTTTCAAAACTGATGATAGTAACAAAGTCGATTAATGCGATGACCGGCCAGCTCATATAATGTTTTTTGCCGGGCTCAAAATTAATGGTTTCTATTTCCTCTGACATAAAAATATTTTCCTCCAAGTATTTATTCAATTACATTTAAATATCTTTATGTTCAGGGGGCGAACAGGGCAAGTGCACTTGTTTAAAACCTCCAATATTTATATAATATGTACCGTAATTTGTGAAGTGATTCAGAAACTACATAATACTGTAAAAAGATTATAAAGAATTATTTAAGTTTTGCAACTTGAATTCGTAATTTGTAATAAAAATGGAAAGGAAAAGCATGGATTTTTTGAAAATAGCGTTCGGAAGCGGCGTTAATTTAAGCAAAATAAAAAATTGGGAATCAGTTCCTATTGATCGAGTTAAAAATAGTGCAGAAATAGCTGCAATTGTAATTCAAAATAAAGATCCTAATGCGCAAAAGCAAGCCCAAGCGTTAAGAGATCAATCTGGCTTTTCCATTCCAATAATTGAAGTTGATAGGCAAGTTTCAACAGCTGATCGAGAAAAAATTGTTGATCTGGCAAAAAATTATGAACAGAAAATGGTGCCAGGTTTTTTGACTGATCTAATTAATTTTGCGCAGGCAAAACCGATTAGTTTTACTACCCCAGGTCACCATAATGGTCAGTATTATGATAAGCATCCAGCAGGTGTTGTTTTCAATAAGTTCTTTGGTAAGAATTTAATGTTTGCTGATACTAGTGATACTGTGCCTCAGCTGGGTGATACTATGACTCATGCGGGTACACCACTTGATGCTGAAAAATTAGCTGCAAAAACTTATCATGCAGATAAGGTTTACTTCTGTACTAACGGTACAACTAGTGCTAATTCAATTTGTGCCAGTGCACTTTTATCTGAAGGGGATTTGGTTTTATTTGATCGTAATAACCACAAGTCCTTGTATAACAGCGCATTGGTCATGAGCGGTGCTAAGCCGGTTTACATTTCAACTGATCGTAATGCTTTGGGGCTGATTGGTGAGATGGATCCCGACTTTTTGACTGAAGACAAAATTAGAGCTGAAGTAGCAAAAGTTGATCCAGAAAAAGCCAAGGCTAAGCGTCCATTTAGATTAGCAATAGTGCAGGCAGAAACCTATGATGGCGTATTCTATGATGCAAAATGGATTGTAGATCGAATTGGTAAACTTTGCGATTATATTTTGTTTGACTGTGCTTGGGGCGGGTTTGAAGAATTTGTACCAATTATGAGACACTTGTCACCGCTTCTTTTAAATCTGGGACCGGATGATCCGGGAATTTTAGTAACTCAATCCTTGCATAAGCAACAAGCAGGGATGGCTCAAGCTTCACAAATTTTGAAAAAGGATTCGCATATTAAAGGGCAAAAGCGTTATGTGGACCACAAACATTTCAATCATGCTTATTTGAAGTTTGTTACTTCTTCATATGCATATCCGTTATATGCATCCCTTACAGTAAATTCCTATGTCACTGCTGGTGAAGGAAACAAAAAGTGGTGGGCAGACACCCTACGCATGGGCATTGAATGGCGCCACAAGTTATTAAAGCAATCTAAATTGTTTAAGCCATTAGTACCTGACAATTTTGCTGAAATTCCTACTGCTGATTTAATGAATGAAGCTAAATACTGGAACATGAGTCAAGATGACGATT
The DNA here is from genome assembly GCA_930989465.1 of uncultured Lactobacillus sp. Taxonomy (GTDB): domain Bacteria; phylum Bacillota; class Bacilli; order Lactobacillales; family Lactobacillaceae; genus Lactobacillus. The sequence goes on from CAKNLX010000017.1 coordinate 16,183, forward strand.
GGCATGGCTTTAGAAAAATGGGCAGTGGTGAAGCTATGATCGATCCACTCAAGATTACAGTTAAAACTCCGGGCATTGATGTCAAAAATGCTAAGTATGAAGAAACCGGTATTCCTGGTGCGGTAGTTGCAGAATTTTTAATGGAAAATCATATTATTCGTGCCAAAAATGATTTGAATTCTTTGCTGTTTCTTCTAACACCTGGTGATTCACAAGAAGAATTAGATACTTTGCTGGATGCCTTCTTAAAGTTTGAAAAGTATTATGATGAAGATGCTTTGGTAAAGGATGTTTTACCATTTTTATATCAAGAATATCCTGAGCGTTATCATGGTTATACGTTGAAGCAGCTCTGCCAGGAAATGCATGAGTATTATAAAGAAAATAAAACTTTTGTCCTGCAGCAAGAGTTGTTTGCTAAGCCTAATATGCAAAATTACCAAATGACACCGGCTGAAGCTGACCAACTCTTTAAGAAAGATCAAACAGAATTAGTTGATCTTGAAGATGTAGTGGGCAGAACGGCAGCTGAGGGTGCCTTGCCATATCCACCAGGGGTCTTTATCGTTGCACCAGGTGAAAAGTGGGGAGAGATCGATCAAAAATACTTTGAAGTTTTGGCTCATGCGATTGAAAAATTTCCAGGCTTTGTACCAGAAATTCAGGGCGTTTACTTAGAACCACAAGAAGATGGCAGCATAAAAGTGCAAGCTGAAGTTATCAAGGATAGATAAATTAAGGAGTAAGAAATGAGTTTTTCATGGAAAGAAAATTTACCACAAGAATTAAGTGATAAAGTTACTAAAGTAGAAAAAATGATCCAACCTCGCATTGATGAGATTGATGAACAAGTTTTATATAATCAACAACGTGTACTTGATTTGTTTAGAAAGCATCATGTTGGTGAAGAAGATCTCGTGCCTTCAACTGGTTATGGTTACGACGACATTGGCCGTGACAAGATCGAAGATATTTATGCCGATTATTTCAAGACTGATGATGCCTTAGTTAGACCACAATTCGGTTCAGGTACTCATGCCATCACTGTCGGTCTCTTTAGTATGTTGCGCCCAGGCGATACTCTTTACTATTTGACAGGTACCCCGTACGACACAATCCAAGAAGTAATTGGTCTTGCTGGTAATAAACCAGGCAACATGAAGGAATGGGGCATCAATTTCAAGACAACTGAATTAAAGAATGGCGAAGTTGACTATGAAAATGCTAAAAAAGATTTGCAAGACAAGTCAATTAAAGTAGTAGCCATTCAAAGATCTTTGGGTTATGCAACTCGTAAAACTTTTACTATGGACAAAATCAAAAAGATGCTTAAGTTCATCAAGGAAGTTCGTCCTGATGTTAACATCTTTATTGATAACTGCTATGGTGAATTTTCTGAATGTGAAGAACCAACTTTCTACGGCGCAGATATGATGGCAGGTTCACTTTACAAAAATGCGGGTGCTGGTTTAGTAAAGGGTGGCGCATTCTTAGTTGGTCGTCAAGACTTAATCGATGGAGCAGGTTCGCGTTTAACTGTTCCTGGTGCTGGTAAAGGTGAAGGCGCAACTTGGGGCTATTTACGTGATATCTACCAAGGATTCTTCATGGCACCACATACAACTGGTGAGGCACAAAAAGGAATGGTCTTTACAGCTGCATTGTTAGAAGAAATGGGGATGCAAGTATCACCAAAGTGGAGTGATCCACGAAGCGACATTGTGCAAACCGTAACCTTTGGTAAACCAGACCCAATGGTTAAATTCTGTGCGGCTATTCAACACTACTCACCAATGAACTCATTTGTTGATCCAATTCCATATCACCAAGATGGTTATGAAGATGAAGTTGTCATGGCATCAGGTTCATTTGTCGAAGGTTCAACTATTGAACTTTCTTCAGATGGTCCACTTCGTGATCCATACATGCTTTATATTCAAGGCGGTTTGTCTTATGCACATGATAAAATTGCGATTACGCATGCCGTTGAAGAAACCTTTTATAAGTAAATAAAGTTTTGACCAAATTAAAAGGCCTTGAGAAATTCTCAAGGCTTTTTGTAATGCTCTATATTTATTTATCTTCTTGTAAAATTTCATTAATCTTCTGCACGGCTTCATTTGACCCTATCAAAGTGATCCGATCATGCGGATTAATAATGTCAGTAGCAAGAGGAACTTGATTCAATTTACCATTATGAGTGATGCCGATGATGTTCACATCGTAATTTTTACGGAAGTCCAAGTCACCTAATGATTTGTTAAAAAAGCTAGGGTTTTCAACGCTAACTTCGACTAAAGATACGTTTTTAGAAAGATTGAAATAGTTGACGACATTAGGATGAAGCTGATGAAAAATCAATTGTCTGGCCATATCTTGTTCAGGTTCAATGACGTGATCAGCTCCGATCTTTTCTAGAACTAAACGGTGATTATGATTATTAGCTCGGGTAGTAACATCTGGTGCACCAATCTTTTTAGCTAACATAGTAGTGATAATACTACCTTCCACGTTTTCGCCCATAGTAACGAAAACGTGATCAAAAGAACCGATATCAAGATCACGTAATTCCTCTTCATCAGTAGCGTCAGCAATTACAGCATGTGTAACCAAATGAGCGACATCATTAACGACCTCTTCATTTGAATCTACTACTAAAACATCTTGATCAGCTTGTAAAAGCGCCATGGTCAGTGCCATGCCAAACTTTCCTAAACCAAAAACTACAAAACTTTGTTGTTGATGTAAATTAGCCAATGATAATTTCCTCCTCTGGGTAACGATAACTTTGTTTAGCAGGATGAGATTTGAAAATAGAATACATAAAAGTATAAATGCCAACTCGTCCGATAAACATTAAAGCAATAATAATAATTTTTCCAAATAAATTAAGGTGTGGAGTAAGACCGAGAGTTAATCCAACGGTACCAAATGCAGAAACTGCTTCAAAAACTGCTTCGATAATGCCATTATGAGGTGAGAGTGGTTGCGTCATAGTTAGCAATAGTGTCGCAAAAATAATTAATAAAATTGCAGAGCAAAATAGGGTTAGGGCACGATTAATATTATTACGAGTGAAGCGACGATGAGAAAATGATGCTTCTTTTCCAGTAAAGGTTGCTAAACTCTGTAAGAATAAAATCCCTATTGTTGACGTTTTAACACCACCCGCAGTAGATCCAGGAGCTCCACCAATGAACATTAAGATAATAGTAATTACAATGCCAGCTGCACTAAGCTTAGTATAAGGAATTGAAGCAAAACCAGCTGTTCTTGGCGTTACTGCTAAAAATAATGTGTTGAAAAATCTCTGAACAGCGTTGAGATTGCCATTAAATTGTTTAAGATTTTGTTCACTAATTAAGAAACCGATTATTGATAATATTAAAATAATTATGCCAACTGTTAATACCAATCTAGTATGTAAGGTAAGCTTGTGATGAATGTGATATGTTAACAAGTCACGCCATACTAAGAAACCAAATGAACCAGCACCGATTAAAAGCATAATAATAGTTAGAAAATAGGGATTATTATTAAACTGTTCAAGAGATGGTCCGAATAAATCAAATCCTGCATTACAGTAAGCTGTTACCGAATGAAAGATGCTATACCAAATACCTTTTCCTATCCCTAATCGCGGCTTTAAAGCGATAAAGAGTAATATTGCTCCTATCAGTTGAACGACCAAGGAAAGTTTAATAATCAATTGTACTATTCGAAGTTGAGAAGGACGATTAAGGTTTAATGCTTCTCCAGTTAGCATTCTTGCGCCTAAACTCATTCGTTGATGAGCAAAATTACTGAGCATAACTGCAAAAGTCATGAACCCTAAACCGCCCACTTCGACCAGAATCATGATAATTAATTGACCAAAGAATGACCATTGTGTTGCTGTTGTAACTGTACTCAATCCTGTAACACAAACCGCTGAAGTAGCAGTAAAAAGTGCATCAGAATAATTAGTTGTTTGTCCTGCTTTATTTGCAAAAGGTAGTGATAATAAAATGCTTCCGATAATTATCAGAGTTAAAAAACCAATAGTTAAAGCGAGTGAGAATGTGATACGTCGATGAAAAAGATGTATCAATTTTTTTCCTTCTTTCTTACATATAATACTTCAATTATAATCCTTGATGGACTCTGCTAAAATAAAGAAAATGTTTCAAATAAGTTAGGAAAATTTATGAATCCAGAACAAATTTTAAAACAAACTTTTGGCTATTCTAGTTTTCGTCCCGGTCAAAAGAAAGTAATTGATTTAATTTTAAATAGAAAAAATGTCTTGGCAGTTATGCCAACAGGTGCAGGTAAATCGCTTTGCTATCAAGTTCCTGCTTTAATGAATCCTGGTATTACGCTGGTTATTTCACCGTTAATTTCTTTAATGAAAGATCAAATTGATTCTCTAAAACAAAATGGTATTAACGCCGCGGCATTGAATTCAACCACCCCGCAAGAAGAAGTAAATCCTATTTTACGTCAGGCATATGAGGGAAAAATCAAACTAATTTATATTACGCCTGAGCGTTTGACGATGGATTATTTTAGATATCAGCTTAACTTCTTGGATGTTGATTTAGTCGCAGTGGATGAAGCGCACTGTATTTCACAGTGGGGCCACGATTTTCGCCCGGCTTATAGACAAATTTTTGAAGGAATTAATTCTCTTAAAAGTAAGCCGAATATTTTAGCATTGACGGCAACCGCCACTCCAGCAGTTCAAGATGATATTGGACAACAGTTAAATATCCAACGAGAGAACTTTATTATTACTTCATTTGCTCGTCCCAATATCAGTTTTAAGGTGGTTAATTCTCCGCAAAATACTCAGCTTTACATTGCGCAATACATTAAGGCTCATCCTGATGAAGCCGGGATTATTTATACTAATACTCGTAAAAAAGTTGAATCTTTAACGGATTATCTTGCTAAAAAAGAAATTTCAGTAGGCGCTTATCATGGCGGGATGAATGCAAAAGAAAGATCACAAGTGCAAGAGGCGTTTCAATTTGATGAATTTCAAGTAATTGTGGCGACCAACGCTTTTGGTATGGGAATTGATAAAAGTAATGTCCGCTTTGTAGTTCATGCATCAAGTGCTCGCAACATTGAAAGCTATTATCAAGAAGCTGGTCGAGCCGGCCGAGATGGTGAAGAAAGTGAAGCAGTGATGATTTACCATCCAGGGGATTTGCACCAGTATCGCTATTTTATTGAAGAATCAGATGCAGATCAAAAATATAAGGAATTACAATATCAAAAATTCCAGGCGATTACTGATTACGTAAATACCGGTGAATGTCTGCAACAATTTATTGTGCGCTATTTCGGTCAAGATTGTCCGCCTTGTGGTAAATGTTCAAATTGTCTTAATCAAGGTGATTTGAAAGATATCACTACTGATGCCCAAAAGGTTATTGCGTTAGTTTATGAACTTGATGGACGTTTTGGTAAAAATGTCGTAGCTCAATGTTTAGTTGGTTCGACTAATCAGCGGATGCAGGAAATGCATGCGGAGCAATACGAACATTTTAATAGCTTAAAAGTCAGTCAAAAAGAGGCTGTAAGTTTGATTGACTATTTAATTGCCTCTGGATATTTAAAAATTGAAGGGACAAAATACCCTTTGCTCCATGTAACTAACCGCGGCTGGGATGTTTTAGATGGAAAAGCTATAGTAAAACGGCGGATCAGTAAGATTCAAAAGAAGAAGCAAATTTTTGATGAAGATGAAAATGTGAGTCTATTTGACGCTTTGAGAGAAAAACGCAAAGAACTAGCTAAAAAACAAAGAGTTCCTGCATTTATGATCTTTTCGGATCGTAGTTTACATGATATGGCCAAAATTAAGCCACAAAATGAAAATGATTTTTTAGAGGTAAGTGGTGTTGGTCAAGCTAAATTGAAAAAATATGGTCACACAATGCTTAATGTAATTAGACAATTTATAAATTAATAGGTTATTCTTTTTACATTGGCGGCTATAATTGGTAAATTATGATTATAAGGTTATTTATATCTATAAAATAATTAAAGGAAGGGCTAATTATGGCTAAGAAAACGTTAATTTTGTATTATTCATGGTCGGGCAATACTAAGAAATTAGCAGAAAAGATTCATACTCAAATTTCAGATAGTGATCTTAAGGAAGTCGATGCTGTTGACGGCACTTTTGATGCGGATCAATATAAAACCAATGATATCGCTTTAGATCAAATCCAAGCCAATAGTTTTCCAGATATTAAGCTAGATAATATTGATTTTAATAATTATGATTTAATTTTAATTGGTAGTCCTGTTTGGTCAGGCTATCCAGCAACTCCAATCAAGACCTTATTAGATCAAATGAAGGGATATCAAGGAGAAGTAGCCTCATTCTTTACTTCCGCAGGAGCTAATCGCAAGGCATATGTTAACCACTTTAAAGAATGGGCTAAAGATTTAAATGTGATTGGCGTAGCTGAAAATGACAGTAAAATCACTGAATGGGTAAATTAATTTTAGTTTCCCGGATTTAAAATTGAAGTGCAACACTAAGTGTTAAACAAAAAGGCCATGA
>CAKNLX010000018.1 GCA_930989465.1 uncultured Lactobacillus sp.
TTCTTCTTTTTTGATTTGATCTTTATTAATTACATATTGAACTTTATCTGCTTTCTCTCCATTTTCTGTGAAATGCTTTTCTGTAATAAACCGAGCTGGATCATTAGGATTATTTTTTCTGCCTTTTTGCTTAGAATTAGCTTGTTTAATAGCTCGATTAATTTGATTTTAGCGAATTTGACGTTGATAACGTAAATACTTTAGCAAAAACAGTTCCAATATTTAAAAAAATAACTATAATATCATGTTAGATAATTAATATAGAAGAGGTGAATATTTTATCATGAAGAATTACACCATTGATCACGACATGTATTTAATGAATTACAAAAATGGTGACGTTTTAAAAGTAACTGTCAATAAAGAAGACTCAGTTAAAAATTTGCAACTATATCGGCAAGATGGTCTTGGCAATTATTATCTTGATAAAAATTCACGGCTGAAAAAACAAGATAATTTGACCACTAAGAAAGATATTGTCAAAGCAAGTAAGAAGATTGGTGGTCACAATACTCATCATATTGATAAATGGCATCATCAAGTTGTTCCTATCTATAATGCTCAACACCAAATTACGGGCTTCAAGCCGAAGTTAGACCTTGAGCACCATGCTAGAATTCAAAATGCCAAAAGATATTTGCGCCATTTAGATCATCATCATGCAATCTACTTGTCTACTACCAGCAGAAATACCTTGCTCAAGCCAATAAATTACCTTAAAGATGCAATTTATGCAGATCGTAACAAGGAAATGGTTTTAGCACATAAGATTCACAAATTAAGTCGATAAATTTAAAAGCTCCAAAAGTTAAATGCTTTTGGAGTTTTTTTACTTAACTTATTCCTCGCCAAACCATGCTTCTACTCTTGCTGCAACGTTAAATGGCAACGAATCAGCTAAAAAGGAACACAACAACCATTTTTGGAAATATTCACTGCTTTCATGATCATGAATATCAAATGCATCATTTTTGAAATTCTTAATATTGCCATATTCTACTTGAATAGGCACGTATACTTTATCGTATTCCACATTATAATTTTCATCCACTTCATCAACCAGTCTATATCCCTTAGGACAATTATGAAAAATCACCTGGTCAGAATTTAAATCTAAATTCTTTTCTGCAATAACTGCATCTTGATGTACTTGAGTAAATTTTTGCGTGTTGGCAGCTATTTCTTTGCCACTGACTACTTTATTCAAATCAGCATTTACATAGAAAACTTTAGTCATTTTTTCTCTCCTATTCTTCTTGTTACTAACCACATATTATCTGTCTTATTTTCTAAAATCAATCAAAGTTTTTCTTGACAGCAATTTTCATTCGGCGTATTATAATGGCAATTAAATTAATAAAAGCTTAGAAAAGATGAGTAATTGCTTAAAATTTTTAACAGAGAGTCGGATTAGGTGAAAGCCGATGCAATGGCAAGCAATGAATATGGTCTTGGAGCTAAATTAAAATGCGAGCATTAAGTAAGCAAATTACGAGTGACGATCGTTACCCCGTCTGAGTCTTCCCTATTGGGAGTACTTATTGAGGAATTGGCTGTGAAGTTAATTTAAACATGGGTGGTAACACGCTTGAGCGTCCCTAGCATGAAATATGCTAGAGGCGCTTTTTATTTTGCTTATCTACTCAAAGGAGGAATCAATCATGAAAAAAGCAATTACAATTACTAATTCAAAAATTATTATCAATAAAAAAGTATTTGAACGAATGTGTCTCCTTGTATGGTTGATTTTTATTATTTGCGGACTGTTGATTGTTGAATAATTACAAGGAGAAAAAGTATGACTAACTTAACTCATTATGATATTGTAGGAAGTTTTTTACGACCAAAAGAATTAAAAAAAGCAAGAAAGAAATTTAATGAAGGAAATATTTCTCAAGCAGAATTAACGCATGTCGAAAATCAGGCAATTGATCAATTAATTCAAAAAGAAGAAAGTCTAGGTCTAAAATTTGTGACCGATGGAGAATTTCGTCGCAGCTGGTGGCACTTAGATTTTCTCTGGAACTTAAATGGCGTTGCTAAATATAACTATCATGAAAGCTACAAGTTTCACGGTGCTAAAACTAGAACTGATAATGTCGAACTAGCTGGCAAAGTTACCTATAATCCCGATCATCCATTTTTTGAAGCTTTTAAATTTGCCCAAAAGCATGCGAACGTGCAGATAAAGCAAACTATTCCCTCACCTACTCTGCTTTTTAGAGATAATCGATCAGACAATTGGAACAAATTTTATGATAATCGACAGGATTATCTGGATGATCTAGCTACTGCTTATCATGAAACTATTCAATATTTCTATGATTTAGGCTGTCGTTATCTTCAAATTGACGATACAACCTGGGCCTTTTTAATCAGTAAACTTAATGAAACTATAGATAATCCTACAGAGCATACTAAATATACAAAATTAGCTGAAGATTCAGTTTATGTAATTAATCATGCTATAGAAAACTTGCCTGAGGATCTTATGATTGCAACTCATATTTGCCGCGGTAACTTTAAGTCCACTTTTCTTTTTTCAGGTGGCTACGAAGCAGTTGCCTCATACCTGGCACAACTAAACTATGATCGTTTCTTTTTAGAATATGACAGCGATCGTGCTGGTGATTTGGCACCTATTAAAACTATTTGGAATAATCGATCAAACGTCTCAATTGTTCTCGGCCTTGTTACTTCAAAATCAGGTGAATTAGAGAAAAAAGAAGACTTAATCAAGCGAATTAATGATGCAGCTAAATTAGTCCCTTTAAACAATTTAGCCCTCAGTACGCAATGCGGTTTTGCTTCAACCGAGGAGGGAAACGTTTTAACTCCTGAAGATCAATGGAACAAAATCAAATTAGTAGTTGATACTGCCAAGCAAGTTTGGGGCTAAAATTTAATATTCAAGTTAAAATGAAGTTAAGTAATTTTTTAAACAAGGAGAAAAATTATGGGAAAAGTAGAAAGCTTTGAATTAGATCATACTAAAGTTAAAGCACCTTATGTACGCTTAATCACTGTTGAAGAAGGTGCTAAAGGCGATAAAATCAGCAATTTTGACTTACGCTTAGTTCAACCAAATAAAAATGCCATCCCTACTGGCGGTTTGCATACTATTGAACACTTATTAGCTGGCCTTTTACGTGATCGTATCGATGGCTATATCGATTGTTCTCCATTCGGCTGCCGTACCGGCTTCCACCTTTTAGTTTGGGGTACCCCATCAACCACTGAAGTTGCTAAAGCCTTGAAAGAATCATTAGAAGAAATTCGTGATAACATCAAATGGGAAGATGTACCGGGCACAACTATTGAATCTTGTGGTAACTACCGAGATCACTCACTATTTTCAGCTAAGCAATGGTCAAGAGATATTTTGGCTGAAGGTATTTCAGATGATCCATTTGAACGTCATGTAGTGGAATAATCAACTTGAGAAGATCTGCAAGGATCTTCTTTTTTTGTTCTCGCGTTATTCACGCGAAAAAAGCGAAAGTTTGCGAGAGCAACGAGAATAAAAAATACTAGCCTCAAGATTACCTACAATACCATAATCTTAGACTAGTATTTTATTTTATAAATTTACTTTTTCTTTATGTTCGCGGTATGCATAATATATCCAAGCGACAACACCAAATGCTACCGGACCAATTGCTGTCCAGAATGAAGTTTGATAATCACCTGTAAATAAAGGCTCGATACAAGTAAAGACAATACCGATAGCTACAACCAACCAAACTACAATTGTCGTAGCCCAAACTTTTTTCTTACCTTCGATAAAAACAAATGGTCGATCTAAATCTTTCTTAGCCTTAAAGAATGGATATGCAGCAATTAAGAACAAGTATGGTGCAGATGATGATACGTTCATCATATCCATCAAGATGGTATAGAACTGATCTGCAGCATTACCACCGAATGAAATAAACAAGATAATTACACTAACGATAATTGCTTGTACCCACATTGAACGTTCAGGCATATTATGCTTGTTCAATTGCACCAACTTTTTAGGCAAAAGGCGTGGATCACAACCTTCAATAAATGACTTAATTGGTGAGTAAACCATCAAGAAAGCTGCAGCAACACCTGATAAAACATCGGCAATACCTGCAAAGTGTGAAAATGCGGAACCAATTGCCAAAGATGCAGATTCTGAAAGTCCTAAGCTGTGACCAGTAACCACACCCAAATTATTAATCAAAACGTATTCCACATTAGCCAAATCAACGCCCTTGACACCGAGTTCTTTATTCCAGTTAACAGCCACACCACACATGAAGATGTTAACCACATAAAGTGCAGTCATCATCACCATGGCAATGATTAAACCTTTTGGATAAGTCTTTTCTGGTTTATCAACAGAATCAATTACCCCCGAGGTTGTTTCCAAACCGCCATAAGCAAACAATGCATAGACGATAAATGAAACAACCGCAATTGGTGATTGGAATGATGGATTAGGTGAATGTACCAAATTTTGTGCAGTAACTGGTTCAGCTAATTGTCCATGATTCAAAATGAATACAAACAATGAAACAACAGTAAAGCCAATAGCAATTGCCAAAGTAAAGATCCCACCAATATTATTGATAGTCTTTATTTTATCAATTCCCTTTGCTGCACAAAAAGTTACTACAGCTAAGAAAATAACTTCCAAAATCCCCAATAATTGAGTCGAAGATAGAGCCCCTAGATGCCAGCTTTGTGTGGTATCATGGCCAAATATTGCTGTTGAAACAGATACTAAGAAAAACTGAGTAGATGAAACTAACCATACAACCCAAGCTGATAGCCAAATAAAAGTTCCGATAAATGCTACTTTTTCATTAGTTGATCCTTCAAGCCAAGAAAAGATTCCACCTTTTATTCCTTTAAATGCAGCACCATATTCCGCAAAAATTAATGCAGATGGCAAAAAGAATAAAATGGCAGTCACAATATACCAAATGATACTTGCATACCCCATTTGATAAAAGGCTGTTAATGAATTACTAAATCCAAAAATAGAAGAGAAAATCATCAAAACTAAGCTCCCTAGTTTAATCTTGACGTGATTATCTTGCTCCATAAATAAAAAACAACTCCTTTTTTAAACAAACATTTACTATTATGAACTTTTATAAATGTAAATTCAAAAGAAGCTGTTATATCCTATTTAATTTTTTGACGTAATAATTCTAGTCTTTGTGCTAATTCCGCATATAAGTACGAATCATTGACACAAATCCCCTCAAATTCGCGACCAGTATGAAAATGACCGCTAGTCAGTACTTTACCAGCACGATTTGTTTTAAATAAATAATCATTGAAGGCAAGATAAATTTGCTTTCTCTTTTTATCATATGCGATACCTTGTACTGGCGAATTATTACGCATAAATTCACCTTTAGTTGCACCGATCTCAACGGGATGCCAACTGTTGCCGCGGCGAGTTACCTCCCAATATTCGAAGCGGTGCTCGGTTGCACTATGATAGACTGCAATAAATTTTTTATCATTTACAAAGACAGCGTTATGAACATAGCGACCATCCTTAGCTGATTTATTCCAAATCTTGAAAGTCCAAATTCGTTTAATTCGCAAATCTTTTTTACTAATTTGCATAATTTCTTCAGACTGAGCGCTATGACGAAGCAAATGGTCATTAGCAATTGCATAAATATACTTATCTGTAGCACCAAATGCTTGACCATGCCCTAACTTAATATTAGGACTAACTTTGACCTCGGAAGCTAATCGCGTGAATTCTGCCCAAGGAAGCTATGGCAACTTTTGCATAACATAGCGATTAGGTCGTGATTAAACTTATAGACCACAATATGTGCACGCGTATTATGTGGTGATTCATACATCGTCGCATACATTGAACCATTCGAAATAGTTACACCTTCAGGCACAGGACCTACCATCCCAATTTTTTCGCCATCTTGGCTTAAAGTAGCAGGTTGATAGAAATATGTCTTTAATCTAAAAGGCTTGCTTTTTAAAACGTGTGGTTTGGTTTCTGGTGCATAACTTGCACCTTTGCCCCAATTGCCAGAAGTTTTGTAATGCTTAAACCAACTGCTTGCAGCTTTTCCCGCTTGCTCCGTTTTATTGGCCTTAGCAACGCCCTCATGAGCATTACTTCTTACCTCAACTACTGTATGTGCACGAGCTTTACCATAAGAAAACTTTATTTTATGCTTACCAGCATTGTTAGATAACACTTCATCTTGCAACTTTATCAGGATCTATCACGGTTCCTGTTGAGTCTGTAGCGAAGTTAATTGCATCCCTTGTAGGAAAACTATAATGTGAATTCTTAACTAAACTAACATTTTTGGCAACATCAATTTTATCTCTCAAGAAAGCTCGTTGATTAAGCCAGCTTTGTGACCATCAATCCAAACGTAATAATACTTTGACTTTCCTACTTTTCTTACGGCATTCGCTTGAAAATTGCCATATTTAAAGGTACGTGCCAGACCCATACTTCCTGCTGGACCCTTACGCGTTAATTTTTGATAAATTCGATAATTACTATTTTCATTAATCATCTTGGGTTGAAATGAACCTAAACTTTTAGCTAAAACCGTTCTTGGTTTAACTAAAAAAATCATCATTAAACTCATAATGATGAATACTTTTAATTTCTTCATTAAATATCCCTCCACTAATAATCCCAGTTATCTATTTTAAGAAAAAAATTTTATTAATCAACACAAAAAAGCCGAGATTCATGAACGAATCTCGACTTTTTGTTATTTTGTGTTTAATTTTAGTTTTCTACGATTAAGCTCTTAAGATCATCTGATAACTTAACTGGTGCATATTTAGCACTAACTAACTTAACAGCACTTTGCTTTACATAGCGCTTCTTGCCAATATAAACATATCTAGTCTTACCATGCTTAACGATCATTGATGACTTAAACTTCTTACCCTTCTTGATCTTCTTCTTAGAAGCTTTGAAGTAGATCTTCTTGGACTTCTTAGTCTTCTTGTAAGCGTAGTAAATCTTTGCACCCTTCTTTGACTTAGGAGTTACAACGATGTACTTTAAATCTCTGTTATTGTAAGCATCTTGGATTGCTTTAGCATCGCTTTCAGCTTGCTTTGCCCATTCATCTTGAGTTGGAACTTTAGTTGAAGCAGTTACTTCGCTTGCTGGGATAAAGACTGGAGTGTCTTTACCATCAACTGTCATATTTTGAACATAATATACAGCTGAATTATTATTTTGACCATTTGATGTTATATCTAATGAATAATAAACTTGAATAGTTTGACCCTTTGTGTAAGATGAAGCAATCTTTTTAAGTGTTTTACCATCTGAATTCAAAGCGAGCAAAGCAGGCTTATCACTATTAATAGTAACAGCTACTGATCTACGCTTAACGCTAATAGTACCTTTTTTAGCTTGTGAATTGGTACTTGCAGTTTGAGTTGTATCAGCGGCATGTGCAGTTTGACTTAATACAGCACCGCTACCAGCTAAGCTAGTTGAAAGCATCACAGCTGCAGCTAATGAAGTAAATAATTTTTTAGTTTTCATATTAATCTCCTAACTTAAACTCTTATAGTTTCATTATAACATTCATTATTATTCATCAAAATACAAATCCAACTATATTTACATCTTAATTACTAGCAAATAATTGTCCGATTATTTCCATATCTTCTGCTTGAATTTTAATATCTGCTTTAGGTTGTTCCTTCATCGCATCTGCTTCAATCAATGGAATAATTCTCTTTTGGTTAAAGTAACTAATAACCAAGTCTATGACACTAACTTTATATTTAGTTGCGATTTCTGCTAAAGCATCAATATCTTCTCTAATCGAAATCTCAACTTGCATTTTATGCTCACGAGCTAGATTAATTAATACTGGATCTTCGTAGTTTAATTGCATTACTACTGGCTTAACTTTTTCTTTAAGCAATTCACCTAAACTATCAGTAGTTGCGTCGGCAACGCCTAAACACTTAACCCAGCCTTTACACTTTGCTTCTTCCAATTCATGCCAAATTTCCTGATTACGTTTTTGATCATCACTCAATTTTAATAAGCAAAGATCGGGACGGCTGTTAATTAAATTAGCCCTAACTGTAGCAAAATAATTGCGTAATTCCTCACGGGTCTTTACATCCTCTGAAATCACAGTTTCCAAAAAGAGCTGTGGTAACTTTTTTCGCATGTGCATTTTTTGATCAGCAGTCTGTTCAATCAATCGAAATCCTGCTGCCACGGCTTCATTAAAAGTTTGATCATTATCAACCTGCACACCAACTTTAGGTATTAAGCTACCATCATTTAGTACAATTGCTTCATCAAAAATTGACATCAAAATTCATCCCTATCCCAGCTCAACATAAATCTTAATTGCTTCTTTAAGGGTTTGATATACCGTAGATACGTGCAAGCTATGGGCTAAAAATTCTTCTTTTTCAGCTCTAGTCATATCTGAATCAAAGAAAACCTTAATCTTCATTTCAGTAACCACAGATTTGCCATGGTCTAATTTTTCTGTTTTAGCTTGATTTTCAATACGAAGATTTTTAATACCAAGATGATGGATTTTATTAATCATTCCTGCAGATATTTCAATGCAAGAATTAACGCTGCCGCACAAATATTCAACTGGATTAGGTCCTGCATTGTGCTTATCATCACTTACATCACAAATAAAGCTATGGTCACGAGCATCACTCTTAATCTGCCATTCTGTATCTTCAAGTTTAGATTTTACTAAATAGTCACTCATAATATTTTCCTTTCTCTGTTAATGGTGATCAATTGCTCCATTAAGTCGCTTGCGCCAAATAAAGTAAACTACTAACATCAGAGGCACCAATACCAAATCAACCCAATAAAAATATTTAACCGGCAATATGCTGTCAACTACCCCACTAATCATTGGGCCAAAGGACATTGCAACGTCCAATCCCAGGTAAAAAGTAGAACTGGCTAAACCTTGCTCCTCAATTGGGGCAAGCAATAATGCAGTAGATTGCAAAACGGAATAAATAATACCATAGCCCAGCGCCATTCCAGCGGCAGCTAAGGCCATTTGCCAGTTATTATTCATCACTGCCAATAAAAAGATATAAGCTGCAGTAGATACCAGACTAAGCCAGAACCACACGCCAAAACGAACAGTATCAAAATACCGCTTTAACCCTATTCTGATTACTAATAAGACTAACGCATAAATCAAAAAGTAACTACCAACAGCGACAGTTAAATGACGCTGTTCAACATAAGTCACAATATCAGCCTGCGTAATAAAATAAGGCATCCCAAATAACGTGGTTAAAATCGCGACTGGCAAAACGTTCATCTGAATAATCTTAAAGTGCTTTTTCTGCGTCTGTCCTTTTTTCTTAAGTGGCAAAGCATGATTGCCAACAAACTGAATCGCCACAATCATCAAAAAGGCCGCAATCGCTGCAGCAATTAAACTTTCACGATAACCAATTTTTTGATAAATATTAATTGAAAGCGCTGGTGCTAATGCCATAGCTAGTGCATTCATTAAACCGTAAAAGCCCATCGCTTCACCTACGTGTTGACGCGGTACTAAAAATGCTAGCCAGGTTGTCATGCAAACAGTACACAGAACATAGCCCGTTCCGTTGATTAGTCTAAATAATAACAACAGTCCACTTGATGGCGTAAAAATATAGCCTAACACGCCAATCAAGATCAAAACACCGCCAATTAAAGACAAACGATACTTTGAAAATTTATCAGTTAAGTTACCTGCAACAGGGCGTAAAAACATGGCCGCTATACTCATAATCCCAACAATCACGCCGGCAAAGGCACTGCTGGCTCCTAATTTTTTAGCGTACCCATTAATCAGTGGGTTAACAAACATCGTGCTAAACATAAAGAAAAAAGATGCTGCCATTACTAAGACAACATCTTTGCTATAAATAGATTTTCTCTTAGTCAAATCAGTCCCTCGATTTCTATTTTTATTATACAACTATCAAGAAACTATTTGACTATTTTAAGACTAACGGTAAAAACAATGTCTTCGCCCTTGTAGCCAACTGAGATCTTGCCACGAAAAGCCTGTACTAACTCGCGTGCCATCGCGAGACCGATGCCAAAGCCGCCTTTTTTAGAATTATGCGATTCATCTTCTCGATAAAATCTTTCAAAAAAGTGAGTATAATTTTTGTTTTTGCCTTCTTTATAAGTATTGCTGATACGCAAAACAGCATTCTTGCTCAAAGGACTCTTGGATAATTCCACTCTAATTCTGCCATGTGGATCACAATATTTTCTAGCATTATCAAGTAAAATATTAATGATTTCTGCCAATGAATGCTTTTCAGCAATTACATTTAATCCTTCACGAATAGAAACCTGATATGTCAGGTCATTCTTTTTCATGATCGATTTAAAATCTTGAGTTGTTTGTTCAACAATTTTTGAGAAATTAACTTTACTTAAAGTTAATTCTCCCGTTTCACCCGCTCTAGCTAATGAAATTAATCGATTAACTAATTTAGTTAGCTTATCAACCTGTTCTTTGGTACTTTGATTCCATTCCGAGTCATTACCTAACATTTCTTCCATTTCGGTATTAGCAGAAATCACCGCTAAAGGTGTCTTCAGCTCATGCCCCGCATTAGTAATAAATTCCTGCTGCTTGTGATATGTATCAATAATCGGCTTAATTGCTCTGCGAGAAACTAAGATTAGCACTAATGCGAATACAATTAATGCGCCAATTCCCAAAACCACTGCCACTCTGAACATCAACCAAAAACGATTATAAATTAAGGTCTCATTTAAAAAGACGATTAAAGTTTGACCAGCTGAATCTTTGGTAACTCTATAAGCATACTGATTTTGTCCCGCCTTAATATTTCCTTGCTTATTATGTTCAGCCAATGTTCTGCGAGTAATATCAGCAATTTCAGTATTTTTAATCTTATAAACGTTATTGCTATTAATAACCTTAACTTGATGGCTAGCATCAACTGTTACGGCAAAATAGCGATATTGATAAACAGCTTCAGGATTATATTTTCCCGCTAAAAAATTCCGATTAATTAAGTCATCCTGATTGCCAAAAGCCGGCTGCGCATTATGCGGTGAAAGATGACCCTCATTTTTTACTAAAGCGGTCAAAACTCGATTAACTTCATTTTGATTTTGAATACGAGTAATTCCTACCAAACTACCTAGTGTAATTAACAAAACTATCAATAAAGCAGCGACAGAAGCACCAATAAATTTCCAGCGAAATTTTTGAATCATCTTATCACCTACTTAACTAAGCTATAATTACCATCTTTTATTCCGTTAATCTTCACAGAACTTTGAATTGATTGCAATTTTTGTCTTAAATAGGAGACATATATCCAAACTATGTCGCTTTTTGCATCTTCGTCATTGCGCCATACATGGCTAAGTAATTCTTCAGTCGATAATTCTTTTCCTTCATTCAAAATAAAGTAATTCATCAACTGCGTTTCTTGTCCATTTAACCGAATGGAATTATGACTCACTAATTCTTGTTCAGACACATTCAGAGTGACATCACCAACGCTCACTTCATTAGGAGTAAAGTCATCCTCTCTTCTCTCCTTTGAACGCAGTCTAGCCAGCAATTCTTTTAATGAGAATGGTTTAGTTATATAATCGTCTGCCCCACTATCAAGGCCAGTTACTCGATCATCAATTTCTGACTTTGCGGTAAGCATTAAAATATATGACTTATCACCACTTTTTCTAATTTTTTTTAAAGCGGTAATTCCATCCATTACCGGCATCATAATGTCCAAGATAATGACATCATATGAATTTTCCTTAGTGTGTTCAACGGCTTTTAAGCCATTATCGACAGGATCAACTTCATAACCTGCCTTTTGCATGGCAACAGTTAATACTCTGAGTAGTTGTGGTTCATCTTCTGCGACTAAAATCTTCATTAAATAATCAATCCCCTTCTCTAATCAATTGTCTGATGGTTTGCATACTAATGTCACAAGATGCCAATTCATCAGCAACTCTTTTCAGTTCTTTACCAATCATTTCTGGATTCTTGATTTGATGTTTATACTTCATTTCATGTTCTAAGCTTGCCCAAGTATCCATGGCAATTGTTCTTAATTGTACTTCGACAAAATAATGTCCTGGAATATTACCATCGACATCTTGCTCGGGAACCATTACATCTAAAATCATATGATAAGAACGATAACCATTAGGTTTAGCATTAGTAATATAATCTTTTTCTTTCACTACACTAACGTTGTCCCATTTTTTAATAGCTACAATGCAAGTGTAGATATCATCGACAAAATTGCAGACGATACGTAAACCAACGCTATCTCGATTTTTCCTTAAGGCAGAATTGGGCGTAAGTGGTAATCCCTTCCGTTGGCATTTATCTTCCATGCTCTTTTCGCTTTTAACTCGACCACGCAAGTGTTCATAAAGTCTTTCGTGATACTTTTTTTCATAATTTTGATTTAAAGTAGTAAATTGCTCCGTCATTTGTTTAAGCAATTTATCTAAAGCAGGGGTATATTCTCCGTAAATATTCAACATTTATTCCTTCTTCCTATATTCATCATAACAATGAAATTTGACTTTTCTTTGAAGGAACAATTACTAAGGAATTAAGATTACAAATGAAAAAGCATACATCGAATAATTATCGACATATGCTTTTTAAATTGAGAGAGAGTAAGAGAAAGGGTTTAGAATTTTATCTGTTCACCATTCACTAGCACTTGATAAGTTAAATCTTTCAAGTTTGCAACTAGTTCAGCTTTTCTAGTTTGTTCTTTATTCATACGGACGATTCGAATTTCATTTTCATTAGGAGTAGAAATATCAATTGAGCCATTCAAGTCAAATGCAGCTTCTGTATTTCTAAAAGTGAAGAGCTTGAGTAATGATGCAACAACCGGGCGTTGAATTTCTTTTTCAATCTCTGCTTTGCTGTAATAATGACGGTTGATATTTCTACCTTCTTTAGTTTCTTCCAGCAATTTAATATCATTCTTGCCAGCTAGCATCCCTACATAATAAACTTGTGGAATGCCTGGTGCAAAGACTTGCAAGAGTCGTGCCATGAAGTACTTTTGATCATCATCACCAAGAGCTGAATAAAACGTAGTATTGATTTGATAAATGTCTAAGTTATGATATTCAGCACTAGAATACTTCTTCTTAACGTTGGCACCAACTTTATATAGCTCTTGACTGGTATAGTCGGTCTCCTCAGGAGAAAGGATATCACGCGCATCAACCACACCGATACCATCATGTGTATCCAAAGTAGTAAATTGTTTCATTGGACACTTTTTGAGCCAGGCTGCTAAACGATTAGAATTACCAGAATAAAGTGAGTAAAGAGTTACCATTGGCAAAGCAAAATCATAAATAAAGTAACCATGCTTGGCAATCTTAAATGGCATTGAATAATGCTCGTGAATTTCCGGTAAAATGGTTGCACCCTCGTCCGCAATATCGTCTTGAACTTGCTTCAATAAGTCCCAGATTTCTGGTTCCACAAAGAAATCGTTGGTATCTAATTTCTTAACCGCATAAGCAAAGGCATCTAGCCGGATAATGTCTGCTCCATGCTTGATCAAGTTAGTTAAAGTATCTTTAATGAATTTTTGCGTTACCTTTTTCTGCACATCCAAATCAATCTGTTCAGGACCAAAGGTATTCCAAAGCTTTTCCTTGCTACCATCAGCAAAAGTAATTTCTTGATATGGTGCGCGATCTTTACGCTTATAGATCAAATCAATATCTGCTTGCGTTGGACGATCTTTAGGCCAAAACTTATCCCAACTTAAGAACATATCAGCATAAGGACTTTTGTCTTTGTGCTCTTGAAAATCCTGATAATATTTAGACTGTCTAGAAATATGGTTAATCATGAAGTCAAACATCAAGTAATATTTTTCGCCTAATGCTTCAACCTGAGCCCAATCACCAAACTTAGGGTCTACTGTAGTGTAATCAGTTGGCGCAAAACCGCGGTCACCAGTTGAGGGAAAGAATGGCAACAAGTGAATGCCACCAACTGCACCTTTTAAGTCATTTTCTAAAACTTCGTTTAATTCTGTTAAATTTTTACCCAAGCTATCTGGATAAGTAATTAGCATGACCTTATTTGTAATTGCCATAATTTACTCCTATTTTATTGCTTTGAAGTAGTACATATAAGCCTTAAAGTCACCATGTTCAACTGGATCATAGATACCCATATTCATCAATTCGTCGCCGCCATAAACTTGGTGCGTTCTTTGATCTTCATATTGTTTATTTGGATCAAGGCCAACTAATTTAGTCTTAGTTAAATATGGCTGAGCTGAAGCCATTACTTTGACTACGCTCAAAACCGCCTCATTTTGATCATCTGAAACAGTTTCCCAAGCACATTGATTGCTGGTTTGAGCGGATTTCAAGCGGTAGAACTTACCAAATTGAGTAACTTTTCTAATCTTCTTGTATTCTGCCACCTGCTTTGCGACAGCTTCACGATCTTCCTCATTCATCTTAGTTAAATCAAGTTCATAACCAAGATCACCCCACATGGCAACAACGCCACGAGTATTAAATGGAGTAATTCTGCCATTTTGTTCATTAGGACTAACTGAAACGTGAGAAGTCATCATTGATTGCGGGTAAACCAAACTTGTACCATATTGAATGGTTAAACGATCAATTGCATCGCTATCATCACTAGCCCAGATTTGTGGGTCATAGTAAGCCATACCGACATCAAATCTACCGCCACCGCCTGAGCAGCCTTCAATTAACAGATCTGGATGAGCATCAACTATTCTTTCAAGTAAATCATAAAGACCTAATACATAACGGTGGTAAACTTCACCTTGACGATTAGCTGGTAAATCAGCTTCATAGATATCTGATAAGTGACGATTCATGTCCCACTTAATATAGTCAATCTTGCCTGATCCCAAGATCTTTTCCATTTGGTTATAAATATTGTCGCGTACTTCCTTGCGTCCCAAGTCAAGCAAGTATTGATTTCTGGATGGACTTGGTTTTCTGCCAGGAACATGCATCAAATAATCTGGATGTTCTTTGTAAAGATCAGAATCATATGAAATCATTTCAGGTTCAAACCATAGACCAAATTTCATCCCTTGATCGTGAACATAATCTGCAAAATGTCCTAAACCATTTGGAAACTTCTTTTTATAAACTTTCCAATCACCTAATGAAGTATTATCGTCATCACGATGACCAAACCAGCCATCATCTAAAACGAACATCTCAATGCCAAGCTTCTTAGCATCATCTACAATAGTCTTTAACTTATCTTCATTAAAATCAAAGTAGGTTGCTTCCCAGTTATTAACTAAGATTGGACGTACTTCATTCTTGTATTTACTACGAATAATTCGATCATGAATCAAGCTATGGAATGCTTGACTCATCTTGTTTAAACCTTGATCTGAGTAAACCATCAAGACTTCTGGAGTTTGGAATTCATCCCCAGCAGGTAGTTGCCAGTTAAAGTTGAAATCATTAATACCAACATTAACATGAGTCTGAGCAAATTGATCTTTTTCAACTTCAAACTTATGATTACCAGAGTAAACAAAGGCAAAACCATAAGCATCACCATTAAATTCATTGGTATCTGGATCAACTAAAGCCAAGAATGGATTCATTTGGTGACTGGAAGTACCGCGGTGACTAGAAAAGACGTGAATACCTTGGTTAATGTGTTCGCGATCCACTCTTCTTTCATGGGCGTGAGCACCCGGTAAAGTAATTGAATCAAAGTTGCGATCGACAAAATCAAGCTGCATTGAAGCAACTTTTTCAATATTGACTGTTTCATCGCCTGAATTTTTAACCTTTACTGATCTTACAATTACAGGACGATCACGGTAGATGGTGTACAATAAGTCAAAATCAAGCTTAGTCTTTTGATCCTCAAGAGTAATGATCAAAGTTTGAGCTTCATTATTATCCTTTACCCATGAATGAGGCAATCCTTTCAAGTCCGGCTTACCATCCACAATTTGGTAATCCTTGTAAGTTAAAAACAAAGCATTAGAACCATCTTTTTGGCGGACAACCGCAGCTGGCGTATGATAATCCATCTCGCCTGCTGTACTATATTCCTTAGGTAAAGAATCGCGAGAAAAAGTTCTATCTAATGAGCCAGGTAAGTTACCGGAAAAACCACGATCGACTCTTGGGTAACGCAATTCATTATGATAATTATTTACTTTTTTACCGAAGTATAAATGACAAAGCGTATCGCCATCTTCTACTGAAAGAAGATATGAAATTTGCTCATTATGAAGATGAAAGACTTTATTCTTTTCGTCGAAAGTAATTAATTCTTCTGCCATAATTTTTCTCCTATTTAGCTTCAACTTTTTCTTTAGCTGCCAAAGTCATGACTTCATCTTCTGCCTTGACCTCAGTACCTGCCTTAGCTGTTAATTTAATATTTTCAAATTCATTTGAGTTAGTAACTACTACAATTACAGTATCATCAAGTCCAGCCTTCTTAATAGTTGGATCCCAGAATTCGATTAATTCTTGGCCCTTCTTAACTTTTTGACCTTCTTCAACATATGAGACAAAGCCAGTACCCTTTAATTTAACGGTGCCAAGACCAATGTGAATTAATAATACTAATCCATTATCACCAACAAGACCAACTGCGTGTCTAGTAGTAAAGACCTGACGAACAGTTGCGTCAAATGGTGCTAATACTCGACCATCTTCTGGCTTAATTGCAAAGCCTTGGCCAACAGAGCCACTTGAGAATGTTTGATCGTTAACTTCTGATAAATTCATTAACTTACCAGCAATTGGAGTAGCTAATTCAATTTGACCAGTAGCTGACTTAGCAGCATCTTGATCGCCAGCATACTTCTTACCCCAAGTTTTTTCAAGTTCAGCAACAATTTCTGCGTGCTTTTGTTCACTTAAGATGACCTTAGTAGCAAAGATAATAATCGCAATAACAAGCATTACGGCTGGTACAGCAAACATCATCAACTTAAAGTTCATCTTACCAGCAGCGGTAATTGATGCGGCTGTTGCACCTGTAGTCATACCTGCCATGATGGCAATTTGACCAACAACACCGTTAGAAACGGCACCACCGAATTTATCGATCAATGGACGAACTGACAAAGCAAGTGATTCGTCACGGTGACCAAGTTTTAATTGACCATATTCAACAGAGTCGGTAATAATCATTAAAACGATCAAGAAGACCATTTGTTGTGGGAAACCGAATAATGATGCAGCAAGTAAAACTAATGGAAGATTGCTACCTGCAAAAGCAAAGATTCCCATTGCACAAAGCATTACAACTAAGCAACTTGTGAAAAGTGCTTTACGACTCATTCTCTTAGACAAGATCGGGAACAATGATGTTGCAATAATACCTAATAAAATGTTAATGGTTGAAAAGATTGAGAATGCCTTTGGCATACCCATAATGTAAGTGAAGTAGTAGACTTCAAGAGAGTTGGTAATGTTAATACCAATACCGTAGAATAAGTAAGCTAAAGCTACCCACATTAATTGGTCGTTACCAGATAATGCTTTAAAGATACCAACGATACCTTTAGTATCTTTTTTATTCTTACGAATATCACTGTTTACTTCACGAGTGAATAAACCAACACACCAAGCAGAAACAAATGCGATACCACAAATGATTGCTGCAAAAATAAACCAACCTCTGTCATCACCAGTTGAAGTAGCTTTGGCTGAGAAGAAGATTACAGCTGGCATAACTAGGATACCAACTAAACCACCACCGACAGTTGAACCAACACGAGCATAAGTAGCTGTCTTTTCACGTTCACGTGAATCAGTAGTTAATGATGGAAGCATTGACCAAAAGCCGACATCCTTAAATGAATAGAAGATATCCATGGTGATATACAAAACACCAAAGACAATCATGTATAAGATAGCATTCTTTTGATACAAACCACCTAGGTTAGTAAATAACATTAAAAGAATGACTGCAGAGATTGAACCACCAACTACAACCCATGGACGGAAGTGACCCCAACGAGTTTTAGTACGGTCAATCGCATTACCAATAAATGGGTCAATGAATAATTCTACAATTCTTAAACCCATGATAATCAATGTCACGATACTGATCATTTTGGCATCTTCTGCCGCATTACCAGTATTAAACAAGTGTGACGTAATAAACATAATTAAATATCCTGATAACAATCCATAGAATGAATCATTACCAAAGGCACCAAAACTATAAGCTAGTCGTGCGCCTATTGACATTTTTCCTTGATCTTTTTTCATCAGATCTTTCCCCCTCTATAGCGTTCATGTATTCGCTTTCATTATAGTTATTATTATCTGTCAGAGAAGAATTTTTAACCATAGTACTGTCATCACGATTTATGTCATTATTTTTAATGAACATAAAAACATGTTTAATTCACCAATCAGTGATATCATTGTATTATATAGCAAATCTAAAGACATAAAGACATGTATAAATAGTAAAATTGAGGAATTTTTATGGATGGATCATACAGAGCATTAAGCAATAAAAGCTTAGAAAGCAATATTTTATTCTGGGGACAAGAAAATTGTGCACCTAATTACACTTTTAAAGGTAATAATGTGCGTGACAACTATGTTATTCACTACATTCAACGAGGCAAAGGAACTTTTGCTTCGGCAAATCACTCCATGGTTACCTTGCAAGCTGGGGATGTGTTTATTCTTCCTAAAGGCGTACCCTGCTTTTATCAAGCAGATAGTAAAGAGCCTTGGAGTTATTTTTGGTTAGGATTATCCGGTATTAAAATTAGAGCGATGCTTTCAGACTCAATTTTATCTACGCAAAATTATTTAAGGCAGGTTCAGGACAGCAAATTTTGTCAGAGCCTGCAGAATTTATTTGAGGCCGCACATTCACCTAGCTCTCTTACTAATGACATACTGATCGAAGCTTTGCTTTATTACACTTTTTACAATTTGAATATTGAATATCCTACCAAGAGAAGAAAGAATTCAGCCACTAAGGACGAGCAATTGCGTGCTGCTATTACTTATTTAAGACAAAACTTCGAAGATTCATCTCTGTCAATCATTGATCTTTGCAACAAGATGGATCTTTCTCGCAGTTATCTTTATACTCTTTTTAAAAACAATCTAGGGCTTTCTCCACAACAATTTTTGATCAATTTACGGATGGAACAAGCTAAAGAATATCTAGCTAATACTGATAATACGATTCAGGAGATTTCAAGAATTATTGGTTATAATGATGAATTTACCTTTTCAAAGGCATTCAAGAAGTATTCTGGCTTCAGTCCAAAAATCTATCGCCAAAGTTTGACGAAATAAAAAGATTGGAAATCATTTGGTTTCCAATCTTTTTTACTTATTGATTCTCCATTATTTATCTTTCTCAGCTTCAGCAGGCGTGTTAACTGGCGTTAATTTTGGACCAGCAACATATTCAAAGTCTTCAACTTTCAAATAGAAGTCGTTAATTCTAGGGTCCGATCCAATGCCTTTCCTCTCTTTATTAACAAAGAATTGCATGTAGTCATTATTCTTTATCCGATAGAACAACTCTACTTTCTTGCTACTTGGAACGTAAATATATTTTAGTTCTTTAACAATTATTGGATAATATCCAGCTTGATTGTAATTAGTAGCTTTTAAGAACTTGTCGTCATACTCTTGTTCACCATGACTATTGTAAATCGCGGCCTTGGTAATTTCCGGCTTTGCCTGAATAGTTGTATTCTTTTGATTAAAAACATTAACCGGTTCAATATGACGTTTGACATCAACTTCGGAGACACGTCCCCAAAACCAATCATCCTTGGTTCCTTTAACATGGTAGAAAACTGAATCTCCAACTCCTGTTTTGAACCAGAAGTCATCAGGATAGCCGCGGAAAGTTGAAATATACTTATCAACTACTAGTTTCTTACCTTTTTTATAGTAACGTCCACTTTCACGATTAGAATTTCTATTGACGATTTGCTGACCGCTCTTCAAAACAACGGTAGTCTCTTTCTTATCGACGTAAATCGGCTTACCATCAAGATAGCGCACATTATTTGCCTTGATATAGCGATTCTTGCCAATGCGGTAGTATTGTTTACCATGAATTGTCTTATACTTTAACCAAAAACGATGCCGCTTTTGCCAAGAAACAAATTTAATACCGGAGGAAGACAAGTACTCAGAATAAAACTTTTTAGGAGAATTAATTTCTTCAAATTTACCAGGTACTTCTAGAGTAGTATTCTTTTTTATTGTTTTTGCCTTTTTACGTTGGCCTTTATAATTGTACACATATGAATTATGATCGATAGTCAAATTGGCTGGACCATTTGGCAAGCCAACATTTTTAGCATTAATATAATAACCATTACCAATGCTGTAATACATCTTAATATCGCCGTTACTAGTCTGAGACGAAGTACCAATATATGTTTTCAACGGGACAGGCTTACCATAATATTTAAGAACCGTTCCCTTCGGAATCAAAGTGACCTGGCCATTTTGTTTTAAAGCCACTTTCTCTCCATTTGCATCCCGCAACTCATCTAGATGAACCTGTTTACCATCTTTGCGATAAGCATAAGAAGCAATTTCTAGAGTAAACGTATTATTTTGCGTTTCTTGTGCTGCTTGAGCAACTGGAGTCTGCTTTACTAAAAACGGAGTACTGACTCCCAAGAGTGCAGATATAATAATCACTTTTCCTAAACGCATATAGTTACCTCGTTTCATAAACTATAGCTAAATTGTACTATCTTAAGAAAATTCTTACTTGTATTAAACATTGAGACAAGCAAAAAAGGATTGGAAACCACAATTTCCAATCCTATATTTTTACTCAAACTTCCAACTTACATTGCGCTTAAATTCTTCACCTGGTAACAAAGTAATACGACCTAAATCGCTGCCTTCAGCCGGCGGAATTTGTGCTTCAAAAGTGATCCCCGCATATTGGCCAAAGTCAGAAGTATACTTTCCAGTATGATCAAAACCATTACCAGTATAAATAATCAATGATGGCGCATCAGTAT
>CAKNLX010000019.1 GCA_930989465.1 uncultured Lactobacillus sp.
ATTGGAAATCATGTATACGGGCTTATACCTGTATCGAGGGTTCAAATCCCTCACATTCCGTAAATATATATGAATTGGAACTATGTTAACATAGTTCCTTTTTTTCTACCTAATTTTTCATATATAATGGAGAAAGGGAGGAAATATCGTGAAGCTACGAAAACTAATTCCATTTCTATTTTTAATATCTCTATTAGCTATAACATTTTCCGCTTGTTCGACAAAGGGAGAAGAGAATACTGCTAAGCATAGAGTTAATATTGTAACTTCTACTAATATTTATGCAGATATTGCTAAAAATATAGTTGGTAAACATGGTCATGTACAAGCTATTATAAAAAACGGCGATACAGATCCACATGATTTTGAGCCTACGACTGGCTCTGCCAAAGAAGTAGCTAATGCTAATATTGTTATTGCCAACGGTCTAGGATATGATGACTGGATGACTAATTTAGCCAATGCTAATGATATTCATGTGGTTAAAGTTGGTAATCAATTGATGGGATTAAAACAGGGGGATAATCCTCATATTTGGTATAACTTAAACATGCCTAAAAAGTATGTTGATTATCTAGTTAAAACAGCAAGTAAAATTGATCCAAAACATGCAGCATATTTTAAGTCTAATGCTGCAAGCTATTTGCAAAAGATTGATAGTATAAAGAAAATTGCTGCTAAAATTAATGGGCGTGAAGATAAACCGGTTTATGTTAGTGAGCCCGTGTTTGATTATGCACTAGAACGGTGTCATTTTAAGATTGGCAATCAGGCATTTGAAGAAGCTGTAGAAAATGAAACGGATCCGAGTGCGCAAGTTATTCATGAGATGCAAGTCAAAATTAAAGCTAGAAAAATTGCTTTCTTTGTTAATAATATTCAAGCATCAAGTAGTACAGTTAGTGGCATGGTTAAACTAGCAGAGCAACATAATATTCCAGTTCTCGATGTAAGGGAAACAATGCCTAATGGAATTAGTTATTATTACTGGATGAAAGCAAATTATCAAAAATTATTTGAAATTTTTTTAAAATAACTATTGCATAATTAGGGACTATCAGGTAATATAATAAACGTTGTGATTGAGAGATCACGGTGGTAATAACTAATAAAAATAAATAAAAAAAGTTCTTGACTTTTAAAACATGATTAGTTATTATAATAAAGTGCTCTTGATTAAGAGATATGACCCGTTGGTCAAGTGGTTAAGACACGGCCCTTTCACGGCCGTAACATGGGTTCAAATCCCGTACGGGTCACTAATGGAGGATTAGCTCAGCTGGGAGAGCATCTGCCTTACAAGCAGGAGGTCACAGGTTCGAGCCCTGTATCCTCCATTGTTCGGGACTACCGCCGCCGCGGTAGTCTTTTTTTATGCAAAAAGAACGAACAAGCAAAATTATTATTTTATCGGTTCAAGTCCTGAGAGGATTCACTATGATTAGTGAAGATGCCTTGTAACCGAATAGCCAATGTCTATATAGGGGGACTAATATGGAAAGACGTTTGTTTACTTCAGAATCAGTTTCTGAAGGACATCCGGATAAAGTTGCTGATCAGATTTCTGATGCAATTTTAGATGCGATGTTAAAGAAGGATCCTAATTCACACGTAGCTTGTGAAACGATCGTAACTACTGGGATGGTTTTTGTCTTTGGTGAAATTTCTACCAACGCTTATGTTGATATTCAAGATGTAGTGCGGAAGACTATTTTGAAGATCGGCTATGATCGTCCAGAATTAGGTTTTGATGGCAATAACTGTGCTGTGATGGTTGACATCGATGAGCAATCACCTGATATTGCTGGTGGGGTTGATCACTCACTTGAAACTAGAGAAAACAAGTCTGATAACGATGAATTGGATCAAATTGGTGCTGGTGACCAAGGTTTGATGTTTGGCTTTGCGATTAAAGAGACACCTGAACTCATGCCATTACCAATTTCGCTTGCTCATCGTTTAATGAGACGTGTTGCTGCTTTGAGAAAAGACCATACTTTAGATTGGCTTCGTCCGGATGCTAAGGCTCAAGTCACTGTTGAATATGATGGAAACAATAAGCCATTAAGAGTGGATACTGTTGTTATCTCTACTCAAACTGATGCAGAAGTTTCTAATGAAGAAATCCATCGGGCAATGATTGATTTAGTCATTAAGGAAGTTATTCCGGCCAAGTACCTAGATGAAAAGACTAAGTTTTTGATTAATCCGTCAGGGCGTTTTGTTATTGGAGGTCCAAAGGGCGATTCTGGTTTAACTGGTCGTAAGATTATCGTTGATACCTATGGTGGTTACGCTCGCCACGGCGGTGGTGCATTTTCAGGTAAGGATCCAACAAAGGTTGACCGTTCAGCTAGTTATGCAGCTCGTTATGTCGCTAAAAATATTGTGGCTGCCGGCCTTGCTTATCGCTGTGAAGTTCAATTGGCTTATGCAATTGGTGTAGCTCACCCAGTTTCAATTATGATTGATACTGCGGGTACTGGTAAGGTTGACGATGATTTGTTAACTGAAGCAGTACGCAATGTTTTTGATCTTCGTCCAGCCGGTATCATTAAGATGCTTGACCTTCGTCGTCCAATCTATGAACAAACGGCCGCATACGGTCACTTTGGTAGAACAGACGTTGATTTGCCATGGGAAAAGACTGATAAAACACAAGATTTGCTTGATTATATTAAAAATAAGTAATAAATAAAAAGAGGAAGTAAAAAAGAATGAAAAAAACAAACGTGCCTATAGTCACGCTTGCGATTTTTATGACAACTTTTATGACTGCCATTGAAGGGACAATTGTTTCTACTGCAATGCCAACCATAGTTTCTGACCTAGATGGGCTCGAGATTATGAATTGGGTTATATCAATTTTCTTGCTAATGACGGCCGTTTCAACTCCTTTATATGGAAAACTGGCGGATAGCATTGGGCGGAAGCCAGTTTTTTTGTTTGGAATTGCGTTGTTTGTCATAGGCTCATCGCTGTGTGGACTTGCACAAAATATGGTGGAGCTTATCTTATTCAGAGTAATTCAGGGATTAGGTTCTGGCGCGGTTCAGCCAGTTGCCATCACCATTATTGCGGATTTATATGCTCTGCAAAAAAGAGCGAAAATGTTAGGTCTTAACTCTGGTTTTTGGGGAGTAGCATCAGTTATTGCACCGCTATTAGGTGGCTTTATAGTTCAGCATCTATCCTGGCACTGGGTTTTCTACATCAATGTGCCAATTGGAATAATTGCCTTTTTGCTCGTAATTTTTTGTTTGCAAGAGCCTAAACATAGCTCTAAGTCTAAGTTAGATTTGCAGGGAACCATTTGGTTAGTAATTTTATTGCTAGCTTTGATGTTTTTCTTACAAGATTTAGGTTCAAACACTAATATCGCCATAATGGCCGCTCTAGCCGTTTTAGTGGTAATTAGTATAATTATGTTCTTTAGAGCAGAAAAGCGCGCAGTTGATCCAATAATGCCACTCACTATGTTAAAAGATAAGGAGTTCCTTGCAATTAACCTGATTACGTTATTGATTTCTGGCGTAGTAATCGGCTTTGAATTTTACATTCCTACCTGGATGCAAGGTATTAATGGTACTAATCCATCTCTAGCCGGTTTTGCTGTAACGCCTAGTTCATTAATGTGGATTGTGGGTTCATTCTTGATTGGTGGAATGCTCGGCCGCTGGGGGATTAAAAAGACATATGATTATATGTTATTGGTTTTAGTTGTGGCCGATTTGGTTTTGATTTTAGTGCCGATTTACACATCATTCTGGGTCTTCTGTGTTATTGCTGCCTTTAATGGGACCGCCTTTGGTGCGATTACGACAGCTTCACAGGTGAGATCGCAGGTTTTGGTACCTAAGGATGACATAGGTGTTGCCACTTCGTTTAATACGCTGATGAAGTATCTGGGACAGACAATGATGGTTTCTATCTACGGGATTGCTTTTAACACGATGGTAGCTCATGGATTAAATAAGAGACCTGGGCTGAATCAGGAAATGATGAATAAAATTGTTTCGGCAGAAAACGCTAAAAGTTTGGCTGCTAATGTAGTGCCGCAACTGCGGCAGGTCCTGTTAGGCGGTTTAAAAGCCGTTTACGTTGTTTCGATGATTGTCATTGTAGTCTCGATTGTATTGAATCAATTGTATCGAGATCGAAAATTGAAGAAAAATTAAGTTGAAGGAGCCACATGCAAAGTAGAGCATGTGGCTTTTTTGTAGAACTTATGATTTTATAATTTTTAAAAGAAAATATGAATTTTTAATTTATATAAAATACAAAATCAATATTTTGTAATTAATATTGAATTTTTATTTCAAAGAGAATATTATTACTATGTAAGAGCTTACATAAAAAGTCGCGAAGTAAACAAATCAACTATTTTCTATAAGGAGGGTAAGACGATGGCTGATAAATATTCAGAATTAGGACGCGAGATTTATGCAAATATCGGTGGACCTAATAATGTTAAGTCAATGTATCATTGCATGACACGCCTAAGAATTAAGATCCGGGATAACTCTAAAGTAGATATTCAAGACTTGAAAGATATTGACGGAGTTTTAGGCGTAGTAAATGCGGACACGTTGGAAATTGTCCTAGGTTCTGGGGTTAATGCTAAAGTTGCACAAGATATGGTTAGCCAAGTGGGAGTGAAAGAAAACGAAGAATTCCCAACCAGCACTTACCAGAGCGAAAAGTCTGAAGTTCAAGCAAAAGCTGCAGAAGTACATGCTCAACATAAGGCACAGTTGAAACAAACATGGTGGCGTAAAGCTTTAGGCCATATTTCCGCTATCTTCATTCCACTTATTCCTGCATTTATTGGCGCTGGTTTAATTTCAGGTGTTGCTGGTATCCTTCGAAATATGTTGACGGCTAAGATGTTGCCTGGTAGCTGGAACTTAGGCGTTACTATTCTCAGTATGATTGCTAGTGCATTGTTTGCATATTTGAACATTTATGTAGGTATTAATACTGCTAAAGAATTTGGAGCTACTCCTGCTCTAGGTGGTATCATCGGCGGTGTCGTTTTGCTTCCTGGGATTGCTGCACCGGTTACTATTCCAAATGTATTAGATGGTAAGCCGCTAGCAGCAGGCCAAGGTGGTATTATTGGTGTTTTACTTGCTGTATGGCTTTTGTCTTATGTAGAAAAATGGTTCCATAAACATATTCCAGATTCCGTGGATATTATATTTACGCCGTTCTTTACTGTCCTGATTATGGGACTATTCACAGTATTTGCAATTATGCCGATTGCTGGTTGGATTTCTAATTCATTAGTAGGTGGTATTAATTGGGTGCTCGATGTTGGTGGTCCTGTTGCTGGATTCATCCTTGGGTTGTTCTTCTTACCAATGGTTATGCTCGGATTACACCAAATCCTTACACCGATCCATTTATCAATGATTCAAAAAATGGGTTATACACCATTACTTCCTATTCTGGCAATGGCTGGTGCTGGTCAAGTTGGTGCTGCAATTGCCCTTTGGGCTAAATGTCGTAAAAACAAGGATTTAGTAAGATTGATTAAAGGTGCGTTACCTGTAGGTATTTTGGGAGTTGGTGAACCATTAATTTATGGTGTTACTCTTCCTTTAGGTAGACCATTTATTACTGCCTGTGTTGGTGGTGGTATTGGTGGTGCCGTTGTTGCCGCATTTGGTCACGTTGGTTCAATTGCTATCGGTCCTTCAGGTGTTGCTTTAATTCCATTAATTGCTAACAATATGTGGTGGGCATACTGTATTGGGCTTTTATCCGCATATGCTGGTGGATTTGTTGCAACTTATTTCTGGGGTGTTCATAAAGATGCTATTAAAGGCAAAGTTGAAAATCCTACTCCTGAAGTTTCCGAAAGAAGAGCTGCTGAAAAGCATGCTGATAATTTGAATATGCCTAGTGAAAAGGTTGAAATTTCTTTTGAAGCTCCTGTTTCAGGTGACTTAGAAAAAATTGAAGAAGTAAAGGATGACGTTTTTTCACAAAAGATGCTAGGTGATGGTTTTGCTATTGATCCTTCAAATGGTACAGTGGTTGCGCCAGTAGACGGTAAAATTGATACAGTAATGAATACTAAACATGCAATTACATTGAAAACTAGTAAAGGGAACTTAGATGTTTTAATGCATTTAGGATTAGATACAGTTGAATTAAAGGGTGCTCCATTTGAAATTGACGTTAAACCAGGTGATCTAGTTAATGCTGGTGAAAAAATAGGTACAATGGATATCGCTGCAATTAAAAAGGCAGGAAAAGACCCAGTGGTTTTAACTATTATTGCTAATATGGATCATATTGATCAGGTATCAAAAGTAGAAGATTCACCAGTTAAGGCAGGTCAAGTTGTCTTTAAGGCAATGACAAAATAATTTTTAGAAAGAAAATGATATAAATGTCACTTGAAAATTTGACTACTGAGCAACGAAATAAAAATACTATGCATATTGATTCTATGTCTACATTAGATATGGTAAAGACAATCAATGAAGAGGATAAAAAAGTTGCAGAAGCAGTAGGAACTCAAGATGAAGAAATTGCTCAAGCGATTGATATTGGCTCCGCACGTTACCAACAAGGCGGCAGATTGATCTATATTGGTGCAGGAACTAGTGGAAGATTAGGTGTTTTAGATGCGGCGGAGCTTGTCCCAACCTATGGAATTAAACCAGAACGTGCAATAGGTTTAATTGCTGGCGGTAAAGGTGCAATGTATGTGGCTGTCGAAGGAGCAGAAGATGATCCTAAATTAGCAGCTGAAGACCTTAAAAAGCTTGATTTATCAGAAAAAGATGTAGTGATAGGCTTAGCAGCTAGTGGTAGGACTCCTTATGTGATTGGTGGGCTGGATTATGCTCAAAAAGTTGGTGCGGCTACTATTGCGATTGCTTGTGTTAAACACAGTTTGATAGGTCAACATGCAAATATTGCAATTGAAGCTGTTACTGGTGCAGAAGTAATTACAGGTTCTACTAGAATGAAGGCTGGCACTGCACAAAAGATGATTTTGAATATGATTTCAACAGGGATTATGATTCGCCAGGGTAAGGTATATCAAAATGTGATGATTGATGTTTTGCCAACGAATGAAAAGTTAGTTGAACGTGCTGAAAGAATCATTCAAACTACTACAAATGTTTCCTTAGAAAAAGCAGCAAAAATTTTAAGGGATGCTGATAAAGATGTTGGTTTAGCAATTGTAATGGCTAAAACAGGTTTAGCTAAGGAAAAGGCAGAGTTATTACTTAAAGAACATGAAAATAATGTAAGCAGTGTTTTGAAAGAAAATAATTGATTCTAAAAATAAAAGTCATTCACTATGAATGGCTTTTATTTTATAAGAAAGGAAATGCTATGCTAGGAATATCTGTATATTTTCAAGATTATGATGAAAATTATTTGAAAAAAGCAGCTCAAGCTGGAGCAAAATATATTTTTACGTCACTTCAAATTCCAGAGGAAGATTATTCAGATCTGGATCAAAAATTACCAAGATTTTTTGAATTGTGCGATGAATTGGGACTTGAAGTAATTCCTGATGTTTCTCCGGCTACATTGGAAAAGCTAGGAATTAAAGGAGGCGATTTTGAAGCCTTAAAAGATAAGGGATTCAAGGCCTTAAGATTAGATTATGGTTTTGATGACTTTGATTTAATCAAAAAGCTACAAAGAAATTTCTTTATTTTATTAAATGCAAGTGTTGTGTCACTGGACTATTTAGATCGTGCCAGAAATGCAGGGGTTGATTTTGATAAATTAGCTTTAACATATAATTTCTATCCGCATACAGACACAGGGATGGGGTGGACAGATTTTAAACGTAAAAATTGGATGTTAAAGGACTATGGCTTAAGAACTCAAGCTTTTGTTCCTGGGGATGCACTTAAACGTTTCCCACTATATGAAGGCTTGCCAACTGTAGAAAAGCATCGTGGGGTTTCGCCTTACGTTGCAGCTGTTGAATTAATTCATGAAGCAAATGTGGATGATGTGTTTATTGGCGATAGCAAGGCGTCAATCAAAAATCTTCAGTATATTGTAGATTATCAAAAAGATAATATTTTAAACATAGAATGTTCGCTATTGCCACAATATCAACAGCTGTATGATCAAGTGATTGAAGTAAGAAAGGACATGCCAGAAAAGCTGATTCGCTTAAGTTTGCCTAGAAAACTTGATATTCCAATTTGTAATACTTTAAATAGGCAT
This sequence comes from uncultured Lactobacillus sp., assembly GCA_930989465.1. Classification (GTDB taxonomy): domain Bacteria; phylum Bacillota; class Bacilli; order Lactobacillales; family Lactobacillaceae; genus Lactobacillus. The sequence continues at coordinate 8,215 of CAKNLX010000019.1, forward strand.
AGGGGCACTATTACAATGCAAAACAAATTAGCTCAAAGATATAGTGGTGAAGTTAGTCTGATTAAGTCAAATTTACCTTTTGAAGCACGTAGTAATGTGATTGGTTTTATTTCACCTGAGTATGTGAAGTTGCTTGATTTTATTGATTCGAGTACGAAAATTGTTTTTAGAAAACTGACGTAGTACAGAAAGGTGATATTATGCTTAATTTAGCAGATAAGATTTCGGATATATATCCCAATTTGAATAAAACTTCTAAGTTAATTGCTGATGTCTATTTTAAAGATTCAACTCTTTTCCTAAGTAAAAATTTGCAGGAATTAGGTGCTATTACTAAAACAAGTGGCGCATCAGTCATTCGCTTTTGTAGAAAATTGGGCTTTAAAGGTTTTAAGGATTTTCAAATAGCTTGTGCGCAAGAAATGCCTAATAAACAAGATGCTATGGTAGATACGATTATCAATACAAATGATGAACCAACAAGCGTGCTTTATAAATTGCAACTTAGCTTAGGAAAAAATATTGCAGACATTGGTAAAACAATAGATCATAAATCTTTAGATGCTGCAGTAGATTTAATGCGATCAGCACAACAGATATATGTTGCAGGAGAAGGAGCATCTGGTCTTGCTGCTCAAGATTTGTTTTATAAATTAATTCGTAGCGGAAAGAATGTTAATTTCGTTCAAAGTTCACATATTGCTTTAGAACAAGTAGCAAATATTAATAAAGAAGATATACTAATCGTTTTTTCCTACAGTGGATTAACTCAAGAACCATTGCTAATGGCAAAGCAGGCGCAAAAAAATAATGCCAAGATAGTTGCAGTGACTCGTATACAAGATTCACCACTAAAGAATATGGCTGATACAGTAATTACATTGCCATCAAATGAGAAGTTATTGCGCTATGGTGCTATTAATTCACTATTTGCAGAAATCTTTGCTTCAAGTTTATTATATTTGAGTCTTATTTCCCCGAATTTGGAAGAGTTGAATATAAAGATGAAAACTACACAGAGCCTTACCAATCAGCTAAAAGTGTAATAGACATAAAATAACTAATAAATAAATTTAAAAAAAATCAAAATATTTTTATGATAAAAATAATAAAATCGTAGAAAAATGAAGAAAAAGAGGACCATTTTGGTCCTTTTTTAGTACTCTTTTTTTGGAATAATTAAATCTATATTTGACAATGCTATAATTATAAATGGAAAGTGACTTAAAAATAAGATAACGCTATTGAAAGCGCATTACTTGCCTCCTTGCAAGTAAATTTAAGTAGCAGTAAACTTAAATTGGATAAAATAATATTTGTTATTATTAATGACAGAGACTAGTAATGCAAGTCAGAATATGGGGGCGTAAAAATGGATATTACTAGTTTAGCAAGATTCCAATTTGCTATGACGACGATCTTTCACTTTTTCTTCGTGCCATTTTCAATTGGTACGATATTCGTTGTCGCAATTATGGAATCAATGTATGTTCATACAGGCAAGCCTGAATATAAAAAGATGACCAAGTTTTGGGCTAATATCTTTTTATTGAGTTTTGCCGTTGGTGTTGTAACCGGTATCATTCAAGAATTCCAATTTGGTATGAATTGGTCCGATTATTCTAGATTCATGGGGGACATCTTTGGTGCTCCACTTGCTTTTGAAGCATTGTTGTCATTCTTTATTGAATCTACCTTTATTGGTTTGTGGATGTTTACTTGGGATAAAGTGGGGAAGAAATTACACTTATTCTTTGGATGGATGATCGTCTTTGGGACAATGACTTCTGCATTATGGATTTTAACAGCAAACTCCTTCATGCAGCATCCCGTCGGCTTTGCTTTACGCAACGGTCGTGCAGAAATGGCTGACTTTGGAGCACTTCTTAAGAATCCACAATTAATGTATGAATATGGTCACGTAATTGTTGGTGCACTTTTAACTGGTACTACAATTTTGACTGGGTTAGCTGCTTTCCAACTATTGAAGAAACGTAACCTTTCAGACATTAACAAGAAGATCTATCGTAAGACAATGCGTTTAGGCTTAATCTTAATGTTAATTTTCTCAGCTGGTGAAATTGCTGTGGGTGATATGCAAATGCAATATACTTTGCATGATCAACCAATGAAGTTCGCCGCAACTGAAGCTGTTTATAAGACAACTGGAGAAAAGGCTCCATGGACGGTAGTTGCAATTGCTAATCCAAAGACCCATGAAGTTAAGGGAATTGATATTCCAGACATGTTAAGTATTCTTTCTTACCACAAGACTACTGGTTCTGTAAAAGGTATGGAAGAAATTAACAAAGAACTTGAAAAGAAGTATGGTACACATATTGATGGTCGCAAGATGGACTACTATGTACCAGTTAATACTTTATTCTGGTCCTTCAGAGTAATGTGTGGTTTTGCTGCATTATTATTCTTGATGGCAATTGTTGGTTTAATCATGACTCGTAAGAATAAAGAAACCCTTTATAACCATCGTTGGCTATTATGGATCTTCGCACTTCTTACATTCTCACCATTCCTGGTCAACACTGCTGGTTGGTTAATCACTGAACTAGGCCGTGCACCATGGACAGTTTATGGTCTATTCACTATTGATCAAAGTGTTTCACCGAATGTTTCAGTGGCTTCACTTTTGACTTCAAATATTGTTTACTTCTGCTTGTTTACTGTTTTGGCAATTATCATGATTGCATTGGTTGTTCGCTTCTTGCACAACGATCCAGATGAATATGATAAGGCTCAAGAGGCAAGCAAAGTAGTTGATCCGTTCTCAAAGGGGGCCATCTAAAATGTCATTTTTACAAATACTTTGGTTCATTTTAATTGGAGTATTGTTCTCAGGCTTCTTCTTCCTCGATGGATTTGACTTCGGGGTAGGAATGGCTGTGAAGACATTAGCTCATAATGAACCTGAAAGAGATCAAATTGTTAGCACAATTGGACCAGTTTGGGATGGTAATGAAGTTTGGTTGATTACGGCTGGTGGTGCAATGTTTGCATCATTCCCATACTGGTATGCAACCTTATTCTCAGGTTACTATTTAATTTTATTATTGATCTTAGTTGGCTTAATTATTCGTGGTGTGTCATTTGAATTTAGAGCAAAATGTGCTCCATATCAAAAGAATATTTGGGATAATGCAATGGCGATCGGTAGCGTAATGGCCACCTTTCTCTTTGGGGTAATGTTTATCTCAATGATTAAAGGGATGCCAATCGATGCTAAAGGCAATATTTCAGCTAGCTTCTTTGACTACTTTAACTGGTTCTCAATCGTTGGTGGTATTGCTTTAACACTTCTTTGCTATTTACACGGCTTAAACTATATTACTATTAAAACTAAGGGCGTTATTTCAGATAGAGCACAAAACTATGCACAAGCTTTATACTGGGTACTCTACGTCGGTGAAGTGGTCTTTGCTTTATTATTGATTTTCCAAACCGACTTCATGAGAGTACATCCAATTGCAACTTTAATATGTTTAGTATTAATTGTCGGCTTCTCTGTGGCAGCACATGTAGCTACCTTTATCAATAAGCAAGGAATGGCTTTAGCTTGCAGTGGATTAACTCTGATCTCATTGGTTGCATTAATCTTCTGTGGCTTATTCCCAAGAGTAATGATTTCATCAATCAGTAGCAAGTATGATTTGCTTATTCATAGTGCATCATCATCTAACTACACTTTGATTGTTATGACTGTTGCTACTTGCATCTTGGTACCATGTGTCTTGGCTTACACCATCTGGGCATATTGGATTTTCCGCAAGCGGATTTCAATGCCAAGAATCGGAGAGGTTAAATAATGATTGATAAACAGCTATTTAAAATTGATGGCGCTGGTTCAATCTTAAAAAAACTTGCAGGGCTTGAGATTCTGCAAGCTTTTTTTATAGTAGGACAAGCCTTGGCACTAGCGTCAGTCTTAAGCAAATTGTGGGCAGGTCAACCTCTCGATTGGCTACTACTAATTACTTTTGCAGCTTGCTTTATCGCCAGACAATTGATCAGCACACTGAGAGATTCAATGTTAGAAAAATATTCCGGTCGGGTTGCAGAAGAATTAAGACAGCAGCTCTTAAATAAAGTCTTTCGTGATGGACAGGCTTTAGTACAAAAACAAGGAACCGGTAGTTTGATTACTATGTCCCTAGATGGTGTTGATGAGGTCAGGCAATACATCAAGTTAATCTACAGCAAAGTTTTAACAATGATGATTGTGCCAGTTTTAATCTTTGTCGGCATGCTGTTTTTAAGCTGGACATCAGCTGTGATTCTGCTAGTCATGTATCCTTTAATTGTCTTATTCATGATTATCCTAGGTCATGCTGCACAGGATCGAGCAATTAAACAATTTGGTAACTTTCAGGTTTTATCTAATAACTTTATTGATTCTTTAAGGGGAATTGATACGCTGAAGTATTTAGGCCTGAGTAAAAGATATTCCAAGTCAATTTTTAACTTGAGTGAGGGGTTTAGAAAAAAGACGATGGCGGTGCTAAAAGTAGCAATGCTTTCAACTTTTGCCTTAGACTTTTTCACTACCTTGTCTATTGCAATCATTGCTGTTTTTCTTGGTTTTGACTTGATGAATGGTAAAATTGCACTTTTTCCTGCTTTAGGAATTCTGATTCTGGCGCCAGATTATTTTTTGCCAATTCGAGATTTTGCGGGGGATTTCCATGCAACCTTGAATGGTAAAAATGCCTTTAAGCGGATCAACGAATTGATTAATCTGCCAGAGGAAAAAACTAATGATTTACCTTTAAAAACTTGGTCAGCTCAAGATCAATTGAAGATCAAGAACTTGAAGTTTACTTATCAAAAGGGAACCGAAATTGGACCGGTTTCATTACAAGTCCAAGGATTCAAGAAAATTGGCATTATCGGAATGAGCGGATCTGGTAAAACTAGTTTAATTAACCTGCTCAGCGGCTTTTTGACTCCGGATCAAGCGCAAATTGAACTACAAGGGCAGAAAACTACGACCATGAATATTCCTGCTTGGCAGCGTCAAATGACCTATATTCCGCAGGAGCCATACGTTTTTACTAAGAGCTTGCGTGAAAATATTGCTTTTTATAATCCGCAGGCAAGTGATGATGAAATTAAGCAGGCGATTCATATCATGGGTCTGGATGCCTTGTTAAATGATTTGCCTAACGGACTTGATACGGTGATTGGCCGCGGTAAGCGTGTCTTGTCTGGAGGTCAGTCACAAAGAATTGCCTTAGCGAGAGCATTTTTGGATCCTAAGCGAAAAATTATGATCTTCGATGAGCCGACTGCTCACTTAGATATCGAAACAGAAATTGACTTAAAGAAGCGGATGATGCCATTAATGCAAAATAAACTGGTCTTCTTTGCGACTCACAGACTGCATTGGTTAAAAGAAATGGATTATATTCTAGTGATGGATCACGGTCAATTGGTTGAGCAAGGAAGTTATGAGCAATTGCAGCAAAATCAAGGCTACTTCTGCAAGTTAATGGCAGGAATGAGAGGTGAAAACAATGATCAATAAGATTCCGGTTTTAAGAGCATTAAAAAATGATCGTTGGGTTCGCCCATATTTGGAAAAATATCGTAAAACGTTGATTTTGGCGATTGCACTGGGCATTTTAACTTTCGTCTGTGGCGGGGGCTTGATGTTCTGTGCTGGCTATTTAATCAGCCGTTCAGCAGCTAAACCTGAAAATATTTTGTTAATCTATGTGCCAATTGTCTTAACTAGAGCATTTGGGATTACGCGGCCAGCTGTCCGTTATTTTGAGCGGCTGGTTAGTCACAATTGGGTGCTCAAAATGACCTCCAAATTTAGACAACAGCTTTATGACTCATTGGAGCGCGATGCGACTATTTTTAATAGTAAGTATCAGCTAGGAAATATTCTGGGACTTTTGTCTGATGATGTCAGCCATATTCAAAACTTTTATCTAAGAACGATCTTTCCAATGTTTGTAGCTTGGGGCTTGTATGCAATTATCGTAATTGGCTTAGGCATCATTTCCCCACTGATGGGCATTTGGATGTTGATCCTGTTTTTCCTAATTATTTTCGCTATTCCTATTTGGTCAGTCTTAATCAATGGTGCACGGCAAAGCTATGAAAAAACGGTTCAAGACAAGCTCTACGTTGATTTGACTGATAATGTGATGGGAGTAGATGACTGGATTTTGTCTGGCCGCAGCAAAGAATACTTGGCCTTGCACGTCAATGATCAAGATAAATTTTTGCAAATCAACGCGAAGATGAAAAAATTTGATCGCTGGCGCGACTTTGTTTTACAAATCTTCTGGGTGTTGGTAATTGTGAGCCTAGTAATTTGGGGTGCTGCCAGATTTGGCGGGCGTTCAACTTATTATACTAATTGGATTGCGGCATTTGCTTTGGCATTATTCCCGACTGTTGAGGCTTTTGCCAGTTTGCCGACTGCTGCTCAAGAGACGAATATCTACAAAGATTCGCTTAAGCGTTTGAATAATTTGCCAGCTCCTGATCAGACTAAGCATAAACCAATCAAATTAACCGCACCGTTTAATTTAGTATTAACTGATGTGCATTATGCCTACCCTCAAACTAATAAAGAGGTTTTGCATGGGATCAACTTAAATATCCATGATGGTGAAAAGATTGCTATTTTGGGTCGTAGTGGTGCGGGTAAAAGTACTTTAGCTGCCTTGCTCAGAGGTGATCGAGTACCTACTAAAGGCCGAGTAACTTTAAATGGAATTGATACTAGCAAGTTTGGTGATCAAATGTCCAACTATTTTAGTATCATCAATCAAACGCCGTACTTGTTCAATACCACGATTGCTAATAACTTGCGGTTAGGTAATGAAGATGCCACAGATGAGCAGTTATGGGACGTTTTGCGCCGAGTAGGTTTGGCCGAGATGGTGCAAAAATTAACGGATGGCCTTGATACTAAGGTGGATGAGGCAGGATTACGCTTTTCAGGTGGTGAACGCCATCGTTTAGCCTTAGCGCGAATCTTACTGAAGAATACGCCAATTGTCTTACTTGATGAGCCAACAGTTGGCTTGGATCCAATTACGGAGCAAGCTGTAATTAATATGTTTATTAAGGAATTATCCGGTAAAACTTTAATTTGGATTACACACCACTTGCAAGGAATTGATCAGATGGATCAAGTAATTTTTATTGAAGATGGACAAATTAATATGCAGGGTACACCGGAAAAATTATGGCAGACAGAGCCGCGTTATCGTGAATTGAAAAAGGCTGATTTAGGATTATAGAGGTTCATTATGCTAACGAATAAAGTGCCAGAACAAGATGTGCATGACCTATTTACTAGGGTCGCGCCTAAGTATGATTTGATGAATAATATTGTTAGTTTAGGGATTCAAAAGAGTTGGCGTAAGAAATTTTTACGGCAGTTAGATTTAAATAAAAATTCTATTTGCTTAGATTTGTGTTGTGGTAGCGCTGATTCAACTATTGATTTGGCTAAAAAAGCTAAATTAGTGACTGGTCTAGATTTTAACCAGGAGATGTTGAAGATTGCCCAAAAAAAGATTCGTCAAAAGCAGCTGCAGTCCAAGATAAAGTTGATTGCAGGGGATGCAATGAATTTACCTTTTGCGGCCAATAGCTTTGATTGTGTAACTATTTGTTTTGGCCTGCGTAATGTCCCTGACGCTGTTAAGACGATTCAGGAAAGCTACCGCGTACTTAAGCCGGGCGGACAATTTGCTGTTTTAGAAATGTCTCAGCCCACTAATGCATTAGTTAAATTGGGCTGGCAAGCTTATTTTAAAATTTTTCCGTATTTTGCTAAGTTGACACACGGTAATATCAAGGACTACCAGTATTTGTCAAAAACAAGTAAAGAATTTCTCTCGGCTGAGCAATTAAAAAAGCTACTTGAGCAAAATGGTTTTACTCGAGTAGCGGTTACTAAGTTAACTTACGGTGCAGGTGCGATTCATGTAGGATGCAAAGATTAAAGCGTTCGGTTAACTAATTTACGCGTCATTTTTTTGAGCAGAGCTGTTGCCTTAGTTTGCGGCAGTTGGGCTAAGTTAGCTAATGCCCGATTAGTGTATTGTTCAGCTAAGGCATGAGTTTCTTCAATGACTGAGCTGTTTAGCAAAATCTTTTGGATTTGTTCGATATCGTTTTTGCTCATTTGTCGCTTTTTTTCAAGTAGCGGTACTAATTGCTCTCGTAATTCCTTTTTGCTAAGAGCTAGCAGAATAGGTAGAGAGTAGACGCCGGTAGTCAAATCTTCTAGCGTTGGCTTGTTCAGGTGCTTACCGCCGGTATAGTCTAAAATATCGTCAACAATTTGAAAAGCAATGCCTAAGTTTTCACCAAAGGAGGCTAGGGCTTGAGTAGTTTGCTCATCCCCATTGCCAAAATGGCTTCCTTCTTCGGCAGCTAAACGAAAAAGTGCAGCTGTCTTTCCTTTAACATTAGTTAAGTAGTCGTTGAAATCTTGGCTTAGGTTAAAACGTTCAGCCATTTGGCCTAATTCACCAGCAAGTAAATGGTGCATTGTGTGAGCATTTTTGATCATGTAATCTTGTTCGGAAATGGCGTTCAAAATTAGGTCAAAAAAGTGCGTAAAAAGCAAGTCGCCAGCGTAAACTGCGGTGTCTTTGCCAAAACGGGCTTGGATGCTAATTTTACCGCGGCGCTCGTCAGAATCGTCAATGATATCATCATGAATTAATGAGGCCATATGCAAAATTTCGATTGATGAGGCAAGTTGAATAATTTGTTTTGATACAGTTTCTTTTTTGCTAGCAATTTGAGCTGACAAAATTAGTAAACTAGGCCGTAAATATTTACCACCGTTACTAGCCATTTCAAGGAGTGCATCTTGCAAGTCTGAATATGGAGTGCGGATGGTTGCCTGAATTAATTGATTAACTTCTTCAAGCGGTTTACGAATAAGTGGATATTTTTGCCAAGGTTGAGAGTTATTCATGATAGATTTCCTTATAATAGAGTTAACAGAATAGTGATCCTTTGAAAGGATGTGGATCGATGTCATTAAGTGTATTTTTAGAATTAATTGAGATTAAAGCAAAAACCGCTAGTGTCATTCCCTTTTTCTTAGGGATGTGCTACAGCGTGTATTATTATCACCAGGTTAACTGGGGATTTGCCCTAGTCTTCTTCATTGCAATGCTACTATTTAACATGGTAGTAGATATGTTTGATAACTACTGTGATTATTATCACGCAGATAGCAAGAATTACCAAGAGAAGACTAACATTATCGGGCGAGAAAATATTTCACCTAATTTAGTTCTGGGATTAATTATTTCCTTTAGTCTTATTGCAATTTTATTAGGTTTGTATCTAGTCGCTAAAGTAGGCTTGCCTGTATTGTGGATGGGCTTGTTCTGTTTTATGGTTGGTTATTTATATTCATTTGGTCCGCATCCTATTTCTAGCTTGCCACTAGGTGAATTGTTCTCTGGTTTCACAATGGGCTTCATGATTGTCCTGCTCAGTGTTTATATCAATAGTTTTCAAGCTTTTGATTGGAACTGGATCACAATCGGTCGTATCTTCTTATTAGCTTTAGCTGATGAATTATGGATTTCTAATTTAATGCTAGCTAATAACTTATGCGATGCCCAAGAGGACGAGGATAATCACCGCACCACAATTATTCACTTTATTGGTAAAAAAGGTGGCTTGATTGCTTTTAGTGTCAAAAATATTTTAGCATTTTTGGTAATCTTCCTCCTACCGTTCTTGCAAATTGCTCCTAAGACGGTTTGGTTAACAGTAATAATTGTACCGTTCGTTTATAAGCAGAACAAGATCTTAATTGGCAAGCAAGTTAAGACAGAGACATTTATCACAGGAGTAAAAACGTTGCTAGTTGGTTCACTGACTTACTTAATAACTTACTTTTTAGGAATTCTATTTTAGAGAGGTTGAAAATTATGAAAACAGTTGTAGTTTTAGGTGCTGGTTTTGCCGGCTTGAAAACAGTTGTCGCTTTGCAAAAGAAGTTGCGTGAACAAGTTAAGATTATCTTAGTTGACCGTAATCCATACCACTACGAAACAATTCGCTTATATGAAGTGGCTACTGGTGAAATTCCCTACACTGGGATGTCATATGAAATTAATGATGTAATTAATCCGAAGATGACTACTGTGATTACGGATGAAGTTGAAAAAGTTAATATTGCTGATAAAACAGTTGAGTTAAAGGATCATGCTCCACTTAAATATGACTATTGTGTTGTTGGCTTAGGCTTTACCTTGAGCAATATGGGCATTAAAGGTGTAACCGAAAATGCTTTGCCAATGAGCAATGTAAAACAAGCTGAAGCTATTCGCGACCACCTTTATGCCGAAATGAAAGCTTATCGCCAAGACCATGATTCTAAACACCTGTCAGTAGTAATTTGTGGGGCAGGTTTTCAAGCAATTGAATTAGGAAATGCCATTGCAAAGGTTCGCCCAGAACTAGCTCAAATGGCTGGCGCCCAACCAGATGAAATTACCATCAGAATGATTGATGGTTCGCCACGTCTTTTGCCAATGTTCCAAGGTAAATTGCTTGATTACGCTTTAAACACAATTAAGAAAAATAAAGTCGAAATTATTAAGCCAGCTTATGTTAATGAAGTAACCTCTACCTCGGTTTTGTATAAAATGGCTAATGAAAAAGACAATGCTGAGCTGCAAGAAATTAAGGCAGGTACTAGAATCTGGATGATGGGCTTTAGTGGCAGTCCAGTAATTGAGGCATCTGGATTTAAGAACCGTCGTGGTCGGGTCATGGTTGGTGATCATTTAACCGCGCCAGAAAGTGATGATATCTACGTCTTAGGCGATGTTTCAAGCGTCATGGTTCCTGGTAAGAAATGGCCATATCCTAACACTGGTCAATTGGCTCTTTCAATGGCTAACTACGCTGCAAAAGATATTAAGAGCAGAATTATGGGTCAAACTAGACCGGATAAATATGCTTACCATGACTTAGGTGTAGTAGTTAACTTGGGTAATTCAGAAGCCGCAGGATTGGCAATGGGGCATGCTTTTAAAGGATACTTTGCAGCAACTCTTAAGAAGATTACCATTGATAAGTCGGTTCTTGAAACTGGTGGTATTAAAGAAACAATGGCGATTGGTCAATTTGACTTCTATCACTAAAATTGAAAATAAAAGAGAATAAAAAATCACTTCAGTTTGATTTGATATGAACCCCAAATTTGGGACATATTATTGAACTGCTTTATTTAAAACCATATTTCGATATTCTATCGGAGTATGGTTTTTTTAGTACTGTTTTAATTCTTTCATGATTGTAGTAATTGAATGTATTAGGACTAAAGTGTGAAGTTGCGCCATTTTATGCCACACCAAGAAGATAAAGTTTCGATTCTTGATGTCCTGATTACGGATAGCAGAGGCAGGCGTTACAATGTGGAAATGCAGGTCGCGCATAAAGCAGACATGGATAAACGAGCCAGGCAATACCTGTTCAAGATGATGGAAGATGGCTTTTTACGACGAAAACAAGAATATGGCGAGCTGCACGCTGCATATGTAATTTTTATTCTGCCGTTTGATCCCAAAGGAAAAGGCTTGAAGCGATATACTTTTGTTTATACTGCTAAGGAAGACCCATCAGTTGAATTAAATGACGATTCTGCGTTAATATATTTAAACACAAAGGGAACAAAAGGCGAGATCAGACCTGAGCTTGATGACCTTTATCGCATGATTGAAGGCAAGCCAACTTCAAATGGAAAACTCGTCAGTCGAATTAAAAAGTCGATGAACAATTATCGTAGAACCGAAGAATGGAGGCAACACGTCATGAACACAGAATAAGTAGCAGAAGCAGCAAAGCAGCTTGGCATGGAAGAAGGCATGCATGAGGCAACTGTTGCAGCAATCCATAAAACGATTAACATGCTTAGAAGGATGAAGCGCAGTCCTAAGCAAATCTTGCAAGAATTAGAACAAGATTATGGCAATGAATTTTCTGAAGAAGAACTAGCAGACTTTGTGAAAAACGCCTAGTCGATAAGATATAATGATAGCTGTGAGGCTATCATTTTTTAGATAACGGGGGCTTGATCATGAATAATCCTGAAGAATTACAACATTTT
>CAKNLX010000020.1 GCA_930989465.1 uncultured Lactobacillus sp.
CTTAATCTAGTTTGATTGAAAATAAACATTTATGGGCCCGTTTGACAGTCGAATTTAATATTCCATTCTGTTGTCGACCTCAACCTCAATCTAAGTATAAGAAAAAAGGTAGATAAAAACATCGTCATGTTTCTATCTACCTTTATACTTTAGGGTGTTTGACAGAGAGCCTAAAAAGAGTAGACACGCCAGTCTACTCTTAAACAATTAATCTTTATCAGAGTCATCATGATTTTGTTCATGATCTTCGTTATCTTCATTTCTTGTCGGCCTACTACTTTGAGTATGTGAAGCGGAAGATGATGATTGTTCACGACTACTTTGACTAGATTGAGATCTTTCAATTCTGCTTGATTGATGAGCAGTACCAGCTTCACTAGAAGAAGACTGAGTATTGTTTGTATTAACAGAATTGTTGGTCTCATTATTTGTATCAGTTTCTTCATCATCTTCATCGTAACTGGCCGCGCTATCACTGACACCAGCAGGGGCATGACCTCTAACATATAATTGCCAAGTGCCGCCAGTTTTTGCACGAATGACAGATTTAGGCTGTTCCCAATTCAAGTTTGGTTTATTTCTCATTAAGTAAGACATCATGCTCTTATACATTAGTTGAGCTGATTGTTGTCCAATACCTGAAATAGTACCATCCTTTAAATTATCATAACCTGTCCATATACCAATTGTATAAGATCTAGTGTAACCAACAAACCAGGAGTCCTTAGGAGTTGAATTATAACCAGGGTATTTTGCTAAATCTTCATCAGAATATTTAACAGTACCAGTTTTACCAGCTTGATAAAGATCTGGAATCTTTGCATTAGTACCAGAACCATGTTTGATGACGCCTTTCAGCATATCAGTAATCATGTATGCTGTTGACTTCTTCATAACACGAACACCGTTAGAGTCATAATTTCTAGTTAAACCATCAGGTGTTTCAATTTTAGAGACAAATTGAGGCTTATGGTAAATACCCATTGTTGCGAATGCACTGTAAGCACCTGTCATTTGCAAACTAGAGGCATTAGCACCAATAGCAACTGATAATCCGGAATTGGCTGGGACATTAACGCCCAATCGACGAGCAAAAGCAGAAGCACGTTTAACACCAACATCAGCTAATGTCTTAACAGCGGGAACATTACGTGATTGTTCCAAAGCTTTACGCATAGTCATCATGCCATCATATTTATTATCCCAATCATAAAGTTGGATATTAGTACCTGGGTAAACATATTTGCTATCGTCAAGCATCTTTGCAGTTGACCAATTCAAATATTGAATTGCAGGAGCGTAATCTAATACTGGCTTAATTGATGAACCTGTCGACCGTCCAGTTTGAACAGCACGGTCTAAGCCTAATTGAACTGAAGGCAAGTGTCGACCACCTAAAATTGCTACAACATGACCATTATTAGGATCGATCACTGTAGCACCAATTTGCATTTTATTGTTTGTGAATGGGACAGAGCCATTATTTGCCAATTCATAGAGTTTGTTTTGAGCATTTTGATCAATATTAATAGTGATTTTCAAATTATCATTATAAGGATCAAAACCTTTGCTCTTAACTTCAGAAATAACTTCTTTGATGTATGGATCATCGATCTTTCGAATCGTCGATTCGTTATCTGTTCGACGCTTTTTTAGCCCCTTAGTAATTGGTTCATTAATTGCCTGGTTATACTCATCTTTAGTGATCTTTTCGTTTTGTAGCATAGTTTTTAGAACAATGTTACGACGATATTGGGCCTTTTGAGGATAAAGGTAAGGATCATAGGCAACGGGAGCATTAGGCATCCCTGCGATTAAAGCAGTTTGAGCTAAATCAAGCTTTTTCAGTGGCTTGCCATAGTAATAGTTAGCAGCAGTTCCCATACCATAATTTCCATAATTCATGAAGACTTTGTTAATATAGAATTCTAAAATTTGGTCTTTACTGAATTCATGTTGTACTTTAACTGCTAGCCAAGCTTCTTGAGCCTTTCTCTTTAAGGTACGTTGTGATGCTGCAGTAGAAAATACTGTTAACTTAACTAGTTGTTGAGTAATAGTAGATCCACCAGCAGCAATACTATTGCTTTTGGCATTAGTAAGCATAGAACCGACGATTCTAATTGGATCTACGCCAAGCTTATCTTTATAAAAACGCTTGTCTTCAACGGAAACTACGGCATCTTTTAATAATTGTGGTATATCTTTATTTTTTACGTAAATTCGTTTTTCAGAACCAAGTGACAACAAAAACTTACCATCATTATTATATAAACTAGACGTACCGCCACTTTGCAATTGATCTTGACTGATATTAGGTGCATCTTTTGCATAAAAAGCAAATAGCCCAATACCTGAAACAATCAATAGCAAAACTATTAGAAAAAACCATTTAATGATTTTGATACCTAAACTATTCTTAATCGACCTTCGTTTATGATAATTTCTACGTGATTCGCGTTTCATATTATTTTCTGTCATGATTATCTTTCCCTATCTGCAATAAATTTATCAACTGCTTTTAAATAAGGTAGTGTAGGACGAAAACCGCTTTTGATTTCATAGGAATTGTCCACGATTTCTTTTAAAGTCATAGAACTTTTATCCTTTTCTCTCCAAGCATTAATTACAAAGCTAGCTGGAGTGACAAAATATCGTTCCAAACTAGCGAATCTAATAATTGTAAAGCAAATTCCTTTTTGCTTCAAACATGCGCTCAAATGAAAAATCTGGTGCTCATGAAAGTTCTTTAAAGGAAAGTTGGTTTTATTTCTGGTTTCTTTAGCTTCGAAATCAAGATAATATCCTTTATAAACGCCGTTATAGTCAGTAGTTGAAGCTTGTCTAAAATAAGCTTTACGAATAACAGCTTTAGAGCGTTTAGGATAATCAACCTTAACAATTTGAATGGGGGTAGGCTTCTTATGAACTACGGCGATACCCTCAGTCAAATAGTATTTATTAGATTCATTAATTTGTTGTTCAAGTGTCATTCCACGATCAGAAAAGTTAACGCCTTTCCGGTGAGTATATGGACGACGAGTACTATTTTCTTTCTTTTTAATAGGTTTTCTAAATGCAGCTAAACTGCCGCTTGGATATTTGACCATTGACTTCACTCCTGTTAGCATTATAGCAATAAAGACTAGATTTTTGAATATAGGGGGCTTTTAATGCAGCGTTTATGGGTAACTGGTTATCGTAGTTATGAATTAAATGTTTTTGGTGATAAAGACCCTAAAATTACTGTTATTAAGTACGCTTTAAGAAATTATTTTAAGAGTTTGCTTGAAGAGGACCAGTTGGACTGGATTATTACGGGAGCAAATTTAGGAATCGAGCAATGGGCGGCAGAAGTAGGACTAGAATTGGGTCAAAAGTTTCCTGTGCGAACTTCTATTATGATCCCGTATGAGAAGTTTGCTGATCGCTGGAATGAAAATAATCAGTCTAAGTTTTTAAACTTAAAAGAACGCGTCGACTTTTTTGCTTCAACTTCTAATCTACCTTATCAAAATTCGGTGCAATTACGTAATTATCAAAATTTTATGGTTCAACATACTGATAGAGCTTTGATGATTTATGACCCAGAGCATCCCGGCAAACCAGAATATGATTATAATTTAATTCAAAAGTACCAAGAAACTAAAGAATATCCATTAGATTTAATTGATTTTTATGATTTACAAGATGCAGCGGAAGAATATCAAGAGACTCATCGACAGAATTATTTCTCCGAATAATTTTAAAGTTTTATAAAAATGGAAATCTTGGTTTTACCTAGGCTATCTTTTTGCTAAAATAAAAATGAATGTAAAGGAGTTGTCAGTAGAATGGCAAATTTAAATGATATTAAACTATCTGCACAAGACATACTAAAAAAGCAATTTAGAAGTAAAGTAAAAGGTTATGATCCAGACGAAGTAGATGCTTATTTGGATGAAGTTATTTCAGATTATGAGAATTTTCAACAAATTATTGAAGATTTATATGGACAAATTGGCACACTTCAACGTCAAATAATGGACGAAAGACAAAAGGAAAAGAAGACAGTTGAAACAGAGAAGGAAGATAAAGTAAAAACTTACACCCCGACTCATAGAAGAACTGCCTCAGTTCCTAATTTTGCGGATGATAATGATAATAATCAGGGCGAAATTTCAACTAACATGGCCATTATTCAACGAATTTCAACTTTAGAAAGAAAAGTTTATAATCTTGAACAACATGTTTATGGTGTAAAGCATTAATTTTTGCTATAATGGTTAACGGTGTGGATCTTGAGTAGGCGCGGCTAGCTATATGCTAGCTGAGGAAAGTCCACGCACGCACAGGCTGCGATGCTTGTAGTGATCGTATTCAGCTCAATAAGCTGGAGAAGAGTTTTTAACTCTTACGGCGGAAAAAATGCTAAATCTTTAAGACATGCATGACTATCCTGAAAAGTGCCACAGTGACGAAGCAAAATTAGAAATGATTTTGGTGGAACGAGGTAAACCCTGCGAGCGTGAAACCCAAATTTGGTGGGGGAGTCTTGGTCTAAGAAAATGAACTAAAGACCAGGTTATTGTCTTTGACAATAAAGATAGATGACTACTGAAGGTAATTTTTGCCAGAATTACTGGAACAAAACGTGGCTTATAGAGATTCACATTGGCAGAGTTGGGCTTGAGTCCAGCTCTTTTTTTATTTTTAATTAACGAAAGAGAAATAATGAAAGAATATCAACTATACGCAACTATGGGCGCTGGTTTTGAAAGCGTTGTAAACAAAGAATTACAAAGTATGGGTTACAAGACCAAAGTCGAAAATGGACGTGTGTTTTTTAAGGGAACCCAAGAAGATATTGTAAAGACTAACTTGTGGTTAAGAACTGCGGATAGAATCAAAATCTTGTTAAAAGAATTTAGAGCAACCGATTTTGATACTCTATTTAATGAAGTTTATGATTACAACTGGGCAGATTTGTTGCCAGTAGATGCTAAGTTTCCTGTGCAAGGTCGTGCAGTCAAGTCGAAGCTTCACTCTGAACCAGATGTACAATCGATCGTAAAGAAAGCTATCGTCAATAAGATGATTGATCAATATCATAGACGTGGCTTCTTGCCAGAAACTGGTAGTGAATATCCATTGGATGTTCACATTTATAAAAATATTGCTCGTATTTCCTTGGATACTACTGGAGCAAGTCTTTTTAAGCGTGGATATAGAGTAGAACATGGTGGCGCACCATTAAAGGAAAACTTTGCGGCAGGTTTATTAAAATTGACCCCGTATAACGGAACGCATCCCCTGATTGATCCAATGACAGGTTCTGGTACTTTAGCAATTGAAGCGGCTTTAATTGCTAAAAACATTGCACCAGGAACATGGCGAAAATTTGCTTTTGATAATTTCGATTGGTTTAATCACGATTTACATAAATCCGCATTAGAAAAAGCTAAGGCAGAGGTCAAACCATTAGACGCTCCTATTTGGGCTAGTGATATTGATCAATCTGTACTTGAGGTTGCTAAGTTAAACGCTCATAATGCAGGGGTTTTACAAGATATTCGTTTTAAGCAAGTAGCGGTCAAAGACTTTACTACTGACTTAGAAAATGGAATTATTATTGCCAACCCGCCTTATGGTAAACGTCTTAAGGATCGAGAATCTGCTGAAGAATTATATAAGCAAATGGGTGAAGTTTTACGTCCACTAGACTCATTTAGTCAATATTATTTAACAGCTGATCCTAATTTTGAAAAATGTTTTGGAGCAAGGGCTACTAAGAAACGTAAGCTGTTTAATGGTAATTTAAGAGTAGATTTCTATCAATATTGGGCAAACAGAAGATAAAAAATGATTACGAAGGATCTTAATACTGAATTTTGGGTAATTTCTGATACGCATTTGATTGCAAACAGTTTGCATGATGAAGGACAAGCTTTTTCACAAATGCAAAAAACTAGTCAAGGTAAGGACTTATATTATCAAGAGACTGCTCTAACAGCTTTTATGCGAATGGCACAAAGAAAAAAGCCTGCAGCAATTATTGTCACAGGCGATATTACTTTTAATGGTGAAAGAGTATCAGCTGAAAAATTTGCCGAAATCTTTCGACCATTAAAACATACGAAAGTATTAGTTATACCAGGAAATCACGATATTTTTGATGGTTGGGCTAGAGAATTTCGTGGTAAAAAGCAATTTTATGCAGGTGAAATTAGCCCAATGTTTTGGCGTTCAATTTTTGCTAAATCCTATCGTCAAGCAGTTGATACGGATGATAGTTCTTTGGCATATAGTGTGCAATTAAATCCACAATATTTTTTGATATTGGCAGATTCCAACTTATATGGTAAAGAAGAAACGACGGCTGCTCCGCATACGCGAGGAATGATCGGCAAATCCCAACTTAAATGGATTAAAAAACAGCTACAGTATGCGGAGAAAAATCAACTTCGTCCGATTTTATTTATGCATCATAATTTATATGCTCATAATCCTGCTGTAAATAAAGGATATGTGGTTGATGATGCAGTTGAATTAAGGCGGCTTTGCAGTCAATATAATGTTAAACTAGCTTTCAGTGGTCACATTCATGCTCAAAATATTATGGGTCCCCAAGAAACAACTCCTACAACTGAAGTAGTAACTTCAAGTTTTTGTTCTAATGATCAAGGATATGGGGTTGTGCGCGTTCATTCACGTCATATTACATATGTAAGACGTAATTTTGATATGACAAGATACCTGACAGACCAAGAAAAAGAAAATTATACCTTAGAACATTTTCATAAGTATTTAAAGAATCTACAATTAGGCAGTATCTCTGCGGATATGATGCAGAGTGAATTGAATAAATATCATGACGATATAGATTTAGTTCGAGCAATGGGTAAATTGTTTGGCTGGATGAATTATCACTTTTTCACTGGGCATAATCATATTAAGGCGAGTGAATTGAATAAAATTCATTCTTCAAAGGCCTATCAAGTGTTAATTAAACATCATCCTGAATATAGGCTATATTTAGAGACTCTGTATGACACCAGTGATCATAGTAATTTACAGGTAAAAATTCGATATTATCATTGACATATCAGCATTTGTAGTTATTGAAACTAAGACTAAAAATAGAAAATACGTAAAAAGTACGTAAAAAATCATTTATAAGTTCAAATGATTGATTGTATTCTTTACGTTTTGCCTTTTTTCTTCAGTAACATGAGTATAAACATCTAATGCCATTGTCACTTTGCTGTGTCCTAAAATTTCTTGAACTTCTTTAGGTTTAATTTGATCGTTAGCATTATAAAGCAAAGTTGCTAAAGTGTGTCTAAATCCGTGTGGTGTTATCTGTCTTAATTCTGGATTAAATTTATATATGCTTGATATAAACTTAGCTGGAACAGATGGATGCAAAAAATCACCAGTTTTAGTATGAAACAGATAATCGGTAGGCTTGTTAAATACAGCCTGCCTTTTTTTGTATTCTTTTAGCACTTCTAAAAGATTGTTTGGTATTAGTAACTTTCTTCTAGATTTTGGTGTCTTAGTTAAGTCTATAGTTTTATGATTATCCGCATTACGAGATACCGTATGTGTGATACTCATTGTTTGATTTTCAAAATCAATATTTTCCCATTTTAAAGCTAGAGCTTCACCACGTCTAAGCCCAAGACTACCTAAAATCATAAAAAAGGTGTAGTACATGTAATTATGTTTCTTAGCGGCTTTTAAAAATTCTTTTAGCTCTTCTAGGCTATAAAGATTGTCCTCTGGATATGTGCTTTTTTTATCAGATTTTTTAGGCATAATAATTTTGTCAAAAGGATCTTTTTCACACCAATCCATTTTAATTGCATATTTTATTACTCTATGTAAGATTGCTAAGGTTTTACGATAAGAGATTTGTGTTTTAGCTAAATCAATAGCATATTGTTGGAGGTGAGTTACATCTAAATTAGCGATGTAATCTTTACCAAACTCATTTTTTAAGTTATTGTCCCATGTGCTTGAAGCACGATTAGCAGAAGAGCCGCGAACATTATCTTTGTAAATTGCAAACCAGATATCGTAGACTTCTTGAACAGTTTTTTTATTGCTTTCAAAATGTCTTTTATTTGCAACATTTTTAGCCCCGTCAGCCTTTATTTTTGTCTTAGCGGCTTCTGCTTCTTTTCTAGTATTAAATCCCTGTCTAGTAACTTTAATTGCTTTACCGTTTTCTTTATTGATTCCTACATAGGTCTTAAAGCCATATTTAGTTTTACCAGACTTTAACTTATAGGTATAAATTTCTGTATCTTTTCTTCTAGGCATGATAATATCCCTCCATAAAATAATAACCAGTGTCGATAGGGCACTGGTTTATTTTTTATTTATACATTATTAAAGTATGAAAACCTTCCATTTCACCGAAGGCACCTTGATTTTTTAAAGAATCAAATTTTACGTCTACTATTTCATAACCGTCTTTTTGCAATTCATTCAAAATAGTGCCGATCTGTTCGTTGTATTTTGTTTCAACACCGAATTCTTCATTAAAAAATTTACTGAAACTATTTAACATTAGTAAATGAATATTGCCGTCTTTTTCAAAAAGGTCAGGCTTTATCTTTTTATCGTATAAATCTTTACCGCTTTGTTTTCTGCTCTTTTTAAGAAATCCCATTTTTATCTCCAATAAAATTATTTAACAATTTTATACCAGCCGTTTAATTTAGTTCATCTTTAATCACTTCTTTAAATTAATGCTAGAGCAGTCATCCTCGTGATGGCTGTTTATTTTTCATAAAAACATAAGCCTACTGACTCAAGAGAGCAGCAGGCTCTTTTAGTTAATTTAAATTAATGTTCATATCATAAGTATGGTCGTAATTATCAATATCATCATCTGTGTCCTGGTTATTGCAATTAAACTTGAGTCTTAATGACTTAATACTTTTGACATTTCTTAATTTATAAAAATGCTAAGGACCAATTGATAGATACCTTGATCAAAAGAATTAATGTTTTAGAAAGTCGTACAAAGTAAATCCGAGTCCGTCTGCCGTGGGGTGGGCGGGCTTTTTTTATTTAAGAATCTTCTTATTTAATTAACTTAAACCATGATCTATCACGATATACATAATCACTAAATTCCCAGAAATAACCATTATCATGTTTTTGATAAACAACCCATGAATTATTTGGCTTGCACCAAGCAATTTTTAGAATAGTGCCTTTTTTAATTTTGCCTTTTTTCAGATTGTCACCATCAATTTCAATTGTTCCTTTTTTCAGTGAACCTATATCTCTTTGAACATTTGCTGTTGTAGTAAGTCTTACTTTATAAGGCTTGTTAGAAACGTATTTCTTAATTTTAGGTAATTTGTGACGACCAAAACCATCTGCACTTACTAAATCACCTACACCACCATCTGCATAATCTTCTTCTTGATGTAATACACCTTTTTTAGAGTAGTAATATCTGATCAAAGTACCTTTCTTGTTGTAATGTGCATTGAAATAATGTTTCTTAAAAGGTTTATTCAACTTAATAAATGATGGTGTAGAAACTTTTGCTGCTTGTGCTTGTTGAGTAGCAACTGCACCTACACTTGTTGAAAGTGCTAAAAGAGACATACTGATTAATGCAATCTTTGTAACTTTTTTAGTCATTTTTCTTTCCTCCACAAGAAACTAAACCGCAGGTTTATAGTCACTGGCGTTGTGGACTAGCTGATTTTATTCAAAATTAACAGTATATCTGATCAGTTTTCCTATAATTCTTCCCGGGTTTTCTTTATTGAGAATAATAGGAGAATATTCCCTGTTATCAGGTACTAACATTACTTCTTTACCAACATGTCTAATCCTTTTTAATGTTGCTTCACCATCAATAAGAACAGCAGCAATTTCATCATCTTCAACAGTAGGTTGTTCTCTAATTAAAGCTGTTGCACCATCTGGAATGGTTGGCTCCATTGATCTTCCTTTACATCTAAGCTCAAAAAGAGTTCCATCAGGAACATCTCCTATAAAATATTCAGGAATATATTTTTCAATATTTTGATCTGCTGTAATAGGTGTTCCCATTGCAATAGTTCCTATCAGTGGAACATACTTAATGTTTTCATTATTAATAGAAGTAAAATTAGGTGGAATTTGAGATGGCTTGACTCTGTAAGTTTCTTTAGGGGCTTGCTCAACAAAATCCATAATGTCATTAAAAGTATATCGGGGATCAATATCACTTTTCTTTACGTTTAGAGCATTTGCTAACTTTTCTAAGTTACCTGCATTAGGCGTTGACTTTTCCCTTAAATATCCTGAAAGTGTAGTCACTGGAATTCCTGCCTTATATGCCAGATCTGCTTGTGTCATTCCGTGCATGTATTTTTTCAGATTATCCGCTATTGCATGTCGAGCATTTTGTTCAAAAGCAGATAGTTTATTTCGCGGCATTTAAATTACCTCCTTTAGTAGTTATGTCCTTATTGATATTATACTAGGTATTTCGTAATTAACTAACTTTTTTTGGAAAAATACTAGTTTTTTAGTTGACACTACGAATAAACTAGTATAACATTATAAATGAATTGAACGAAAGGAGGAGCAAATGAGCAGAAACGACTTGAAAATGACCCTTGAAGCTGCACGTGTTAATGCAGGCTACACACAAGTACAAGCTGCAAAGATATTAGGGTTAAAGCCGACAACATTAGCTTCTTGGGAAAAAGACAGTACTAGACTTTCCTATGTTGAAGCACATAGATTAGCAAGGCTTTATAGAATAACTCCGGATTTACTTTTTTTTGACAATAAATACGAGTTTATTCGTAAAATGAAAGGAGAAGAACAATGAACGAATTTCAATTATTTGATTTTGAAAATCATAAAGTTAGAGCTTTATCACTTAACGGCAAAGCCTATTTTGTTGGAAAAGATGTAGCAGCAGTTCTTGGATATGCAAAAACTGCTAATGCTATCAATAAGCATGTGGATGTCGAAGATAAAGGGGTCACTAAAATGATGACCCCTGGCGGAAGACAAAATATTCAGATTATTAATGAATCTGGTGTTTACTCTTTAATCTTTAGTAGCAAAATGCCAAACGCCAAGAAGTTCAAACATTGGGTAACTAGCGAAGTTCTTCCATCTATCCGCAGACACGGAGCCTATATGACTGATGAAAAGATTGAAGAGGTTTTAACCGACCCCGACACAATCATTAAGCTTGCTACTCAATTAAAAGATGAGCGTCAACAAAGATTAATTGAACAGCAACTAAGAAAAGATGCCGAAAATCAAGTTCACGAAATGAAGCCCAAAGCATTGTTTGCTGATTCGGTGGCAACCAGTAAATCAACCATTTTAATTGGTGAATTGGCTAAAATCCTGCGAGGTAACGGTGTAGACATTGGAGCAACGCGACTATTCAAGTGGATGCGTGCAAATGGCTACTTGATCAGCCGCAAGGGCAGTGATTGGAACATGCCAACGCAGAGAGCGATGGACCTGGGTCTTTTCAAAATCAAAGAGACAACCATCAATCACTCAAATGGCACTACTTCAATCAGTAAGACGCCGAAGGTGACTGGAAAAGGTCAGCAGTACTTTATCAATAAATTCTTGAAAGGACGTGAGCTAGTTGAAGAAGGGTAAAGAAAAAGGTCTTACTTCCAAAGAGAAGGTAAGACCCAATGAAGAAAATTTATTAGATTTTGAAAACAAAACTAATAACACTCATGTACCAATGAAAAATTGGTCAAGAGTGATCATCGAAACAGACGAAGAGCAATCAAAAGTATTAGCCATTGTAACAAATAATGACTTTGAACTTGCTGATGGCTTAAGAGTTAGATTATCGCCTACTCCGAATGATCATCCTTTTGGTGGAAAGCTATCATGACCGTACGAGTTCTTTAAATTGATTTGACCGTTGCGCTTTTGACCAATCAATTCAGAACCATGCTTAATAGCCTGATTCCTACCATATTCAAGTGCATCAGCTTTATTGTCAAAAATCTTGGATGCACGTGAATTGCCGGCTTGTTTAACAGCCCATTTACTACCTCTAGGGCTAACCCAAGTTTGATTTGCCATACTGTCACCTCCTTAATTCGAGATGATCATAGTATACCACTAAATATAGTAGTAATAAAGGATAGAAGTACAAGATGATGTGGAAAAAGGCCGAAAAAATCCTAAAAGAAAAGGGTATGTCGATTTATAGACTTTCAAAAATAACCGGTATACCAGATAACACTTTAAGAAACTATCGTTCAAAGCATTCTGATCCAAGTTTTACGAATGCTTGTAAGATTGCTGATGCATTAAACATCAGTCTGGATGAATTAAGAGATGGAGGTGAACAAAATGAACACATTAATTAATGTACAAGCATTAGATTCATATATATCTAATGCAGTAGATCGTCAAGTTAAAGAAAAGGTTCGCGCTAAAGGGCCGGATAAACAATGGCTAAATCAAAAAGAATCAGCTAAATACATGGGCATTAGCGTTAACACCTTTATTGCTTGGCGTAAGAAGTGGAAGCTTGAATCCAGAACTATTGAAAATGTCACGCGTTGGAACAAGCGAGATCTCGACAGATTTTGGTTTGAGCATGGAGTTCAAGGGTACTTGTAACAAGTTTCATAGGAGTATTAATCATGACTGAAAAAGAAAACGAGGACTTGGGCAAAACCAAGTTGGACCACGCGCTTAGTTACATCGTAATTGCATCAATGAAGTTCCTGGAGTTTACCTCGATTCTTTTCTTACCGCTACTGATTGTTCAGCAGACGGTACTATACGGAGTAAATCATCCAGATCAAGTTGTATCGTTACTTGTTGTTTTAATGCTGATCATTTCAGCATACGGATACAAGCTATTTAGAGAGTGGAGAAACAAATAATGAAAAACAATAAACAGAAATACTCATTTATGGAGAAAGAAGACTAATGAAGCTATGGAATCAATTTATCAATTGCGTGTGGGCAGTAGACGAACAGATAAGTATAAAGACATCAAACAAAATCTTATTAGCTGTAGCAATGCTATCTATTTTGCTACTAGCCCTTTTGACCGGCTTTCAGCCAACGCAAAAAGTATTTTAGGCATAAAAAATAGCCAGTTGCGCTAACAACTGACAAAAATTAATTTTTTCAAAACAACTAAGGAGATTATAACTCAAAAATGGGCACTTATAAACTAGATAAATTAGACGGTGTAACCGTTGGCTTTTTGGGAACAGTTACTAATTTTACAGATGTAATTGATGACTTGGTAAAAATTGATCCACGTTTAGGTGTGGACAGCATCACAGGCCTCTTTGAATACATTACAGACGATGCCGGAAACATTGACGAGGATAAGGCAAAGGAGCTTTGCATGGACAATCTTGATGGTGAAGACATTGATGATGAAGATGCCGAAGCTAGTTGGGGCGATCAAATGTATTGCAGACAAGCTGGTAAGTAAATAAGGAGAATGCTAAAGATGAAAAATGAACTAATTAACTTTGATGGTGAGATTCCAGTCAAATATATGCCTGCTCAAGTTGCTTTTAAGGGCTATGACGAATTTAAAAAGCGAGTAGTGCAGTTGCATGATCAATACCAAAACTACTCTGTAACACCCGAAAATTTAAAAGAAGCACAAGATTTATCTAAGAAGTTAGGCAAGTTTCACAAGAGAGTTAATAAACAAAGAACTGCCATTACAAATGAAATCAAGCAACCAGCTAAAGACTTCAAAGCACAAATTGATGATCTTTTAAAAATTACTGATGAAACAAAAGTGCAAATTGATGCTCAGCTTGATGTTTATAAAGAAAAGGAAGCTGCTGAAAGACATCAAAAAAAGATGGAACGTGTTCAAGAACTTTGCAAGTTAGCAAATATTAATCCTGATGAGATTGAGTGGCAAGACGATTGGGACAACAAAACCATTACTAATAAACGATTTGAAAAAGAAATTAACGAGCAAATTGCCATTGTGCAACAAAAGCAAGAGCAGTTTGCTGAAAATGCACAAGTTATAACTCAAAAAGCAGACGAATTATGTTTGCCAGCAAAGCACTGGACCGATGAATTAAGTTCTAAGTCTTTACCTGACATTCTTAACGAGATGCAAGATTATAAAGATGATCTAACAGCTATCTCAGCCAAACAGAAAGAAACCAAAGTTAAAGAAGCTCAAGAAATGAAACAAGCCGGTGATACTTATATCGACCCTGACACAGGAGAAATTAAAGAAAAAGTAATCACACTAAAGCTTGAAGTTAAAGGCAATGAATGGCAAATGAATCAGTTGAAGAGCTTCTTAAAAGATAATGCCATTGAATATCGTGGATTGGAGGGATAGTCATGCAAAAACTTAATGCTCCAGTTAATTGGATAGGACAAATTTGTTTTAGTGGCTTGCCTCTGCTTTCATCAGAAGAACTGAAAGAAGCTCAAAAATCACTTATGAAAGCTTATGTGGATGCACAGCACATTTTGGATCAGCCAAGTAAGAATCATGATGGCTATGGCTATAAATATGCTGACTTAAATGACGTTATTTCTTCAATTCAAGCAGCTACAAATGATTTAGATATCGCTTATATTCAGCAGCCCATAACACAGGGAGGACAGACAGGCATCCATAATTACTTAATCAACTCACAAGGTGCGATCTTTGATTTTGGATCTTACTTGATTGATTTAGGTAAGCCTAGTCCACAAGAACACGGTAAGTGCCTTACTTACGTTAGACGCTACTCCATTAGTTCTATCTTCGGCATTGCATCAGAAGATGATACAGATGCTAAAGAATTTGAAGGTAAAGAAGACTTTTTACCACCTAATGAACTCCAAGGTATCAAAGTAGCATATGGAAATAAGAAGCGCGATCTGGTTGAAGTAACAGCTATGGCTATGGCAGGGGATGAATTAGCAAAACAAGTTATTTCAGATAAAGGTAATCCAGCCAAAACCAAAATAGCTATTAAAAGTATCACTAAGATGTATAAATTTGCTGAAAACCTGATTGATCAAAAAGATAAAGCAAAAAAAGAAGTCGAAGACCTAGATCAAGAAGAGGTAGCTCGTCATGCAGCCACTGTTATTGATCCTCCTTATACAGAGACATCGGAATTTAAAAAGCAAGTAGATAAAGATTCTAAAAAAGATCCGTTTGATGAAGCTATGAAGAAGGTGCATGAGAAATAATGGCACAAAGAAGAATGTTTTCTAAAAGAATTGTTGAAAGTGCTCGTTTTTTAAAGATGCCACCTTCAACTCAAGCACTTTACTTTCATTTAGGCTTGCATGCTGATGATGATGGCGTAGTTGAGGGTTATAACGTGATGATGCAAACTGGTGCGACTGAGGATGATTTAAAGATATTAGTAGCTAAGAATTTTGTGACCGTCCTCAATGACGACCTTGTAACTTACATCAATGACTGGCGAGAGAACAATCGAATTAGAGCAGATCGTAAAGTTGATTCAATCTATAAGGATTTGCTACTCAAAATGTTGCCTGACATCGAAATCCAACATGCAAAAGCACGTGCTGATACCGGCAAAAAGACCGGTGTTAAGCAACCTGAAGACAATGGACGTCCAGTGGACAACCAACGGGCAACCAGTGGACGTCAAATGGACCGCATAGGTCAGTCTAGGTCAGGTCAGTCTAGTATAGGTCAGGATAGGTCATCATCATCCTCTGTCGAGGCTGTGGATAAAAATGATGATGACGATGACAAAAATAAATTATTAAAAGAAATTAAGAACACGGCTAAGGATTTTGCATACTGTGAGCCCACTGATTCGGAGTGGTCTGCTGTACTACGTTTGTCTAAAAAACTAACATGGCATGACTTACGTCTCGTAGCCCTTACTGTGAATGCAAAAATTAGCAACCAGGAAGTTGAACGACCGTACCCGTATTTACTAACCGTTTTGCAAGAAAAAGTGAAAGAGAGTCAGGAAAGCAATGTTAGATAACAGTTTAGTTAGCGATTTAAAGGAGTTTGCCGTAGATCCGCACATTATTTATAAGTTAGATCATCATGAACCACTTAATGATTTAGAAACATTAAGGATGATTCAACAATTATATCAAGTAGGATGGCAAGCACATAAAAGCAGAGTCGAGTTTTCTAACCCGTTTGGATCAAGAGACCGTCCTAGAAAAGGACGTGTCGATAAGGTGTTAGAAACTGCGTTAGAGAATAGATTGTGAGGTATTGAAAATGAACTATGAGGTAGAAACACAATGGGAAAACGATAATCATGATGTATATATTTGGCTAATTAAGGACTTGTCCTCAGGTGAGGAGTGGCTATTTTGGTATAGTCATAGACCTGGCGAGGCTGCTCCGTTTCATAGAGATAGCAAGTTCGATGACCATCATTTTGAATTGCTGAAAAAATATTGTTACAAGCACAGAAGATTTTCTTCAATCAAAGAGGATATACCAGATGATTGCTATATGAGTTTCTTTTTCTAATGGGGTGCAAAAAAATGAACCAAAGTAACAATCAAACAGCACTTAATAATTTTGATATTTTTGTAGATGTTATTAAGGACATGGTTGGCGATTGGATTAATATGCACAATCATTATCCAATTACTAGAAACAAAATCTCTATTATTTCTATGACTTTTGAAAAAGAAGTATGGGGCTTGGCCAAAGCTAAATATTTAGACGATAAGTTTGGCAAGTATCACTTTGAAATCGATATGCTGCAAGGAAGAAGCATTTGGACGGGGGTCATTGATGATACTAATGATGCCTTGGTAACTAAAAAGTGGGATGGCTCTACCTACCTTGGTTTTGACAAAAAAGGCTATAGCTATGAATTGACGCAAAAAGAGCATGACTATTTTGAACAAGTTAAAAATTCGATGTCAAAGGAGCACGAAAATGAAGATTAATATACCAGTTTGCACAAGAGGAACACTGAAAGAATTTAAAGAAAGCTATCAACCAGAATTTTTATCGAAATATGGCTATGAAAGATACACCAGACCCGTTCCATTTTCAGCAATTGAAAGAACCGTTTGTGAGGCCGTAAATGTTAAATACGGTGAAATGATCCAAGGCAAGCTAATCGTCTATGATAATGACATTTTGACCTATTTGGGGCATAAGTTGTGGGCTGTAAAGAAAGGCGAGGAATTTAAAGATGAGTAATACAAATCAAGATCAATTGAAGTTAATTACAGATTTAACCAATGTACATGCAGGGCAGTATTTAGCCCTTGTTGACAAAGGCAGTTTAAAGATCGTTCAAGTGCAGGAAAGCAACGTTGCTGATTCATATAGCCTTGAACCAGTTGATATTGAAAATATTACTTTGGATTTAAGTGATAATTATGAGCTGCTCCAAACTTTAGTCCAAA
Organism: uncultured Lactobacillus sp.; assembly: GCA_930989465.1. Lineage (GTDB taxonomy): Bacteria > Bacillota > Bacilli > Lactobacillales > Lactobacillaceae > Lactobacillus. Next base: position 17,371 of record CAKNLX010000020.1, read on the forward strand.
ATGCTACGGCTGAAAAAATGGATATCAGCAATTTAATTATAAAATGGCTTAAAGACTACCCAACTATTAGTAAAAATCTTGCAGAAGCCCAAAATTTAGCAAATGAGAAGGATAAGGAACTAAATGCAGATGCTGAACAGATTCAAACTTTAGAAAGCAAGAATCAGCAATTAGAAAAAGAGCTTGCTGATTTAAAGCAAGCAAAATCTAATGAATCGGATACCAAATCAGATGATCAGCCTACAAAGGACGGATCAAATACGACTGTAGCAAGTGATCAACCCGTTAATAAGGATTAGGAGGGTATAACATGAATTTTCTTTATAAAGGCAAGCCAGTTAGTTGCAAGCGATTAGGACAGTATTCTTTTGCGGATTTAATGTGTATGAGAAATGAACTAAGCAAGTTAGCAATTAAGCGAAAAATTAACTACAACGCTGCAGAGTTAAGCTTTTATCTTAATTCATTAAATATTGAAATTATGCGTAGAACTGCTATTAGAAAGATTAACTGTGAAGCTAAAAGCAGAAGAAAAATTGCACATAACAGATTAAAGAAGAGTCAGTTATCAAAAGTGAATTAGTGAGTAGGTGCAGATGTGGAACGTACAGACGTAATTAGCTTTTTAACTAAGGATTTTTGGAAATATATCAATGAGGGAGGGATGCATCCCGGTGAATTGTCAGGTGTACAGATCACTGGAATGCCATCTAATCATAGTAATATCAATAATACTGAAAAAGAGTATGTAGAAACTATGAGTAAGGCGGAACGTGCTAGATATTTAGCTACTACAGTGTTAATTGCTATTAAAGATTGTAGTGACTTTGAATATCACGGTAAGCACAAATCAATCTTAGAAGCTTATTACGTGCAGAATCTTGATAATAGGTCAACCGCAATCAAGGTCAACATGTCTGACGCTCAATACAAGAAGGCAAAAAAAGCTGCACTTAGGGAGTTCATTCAGCGCTATAACTTTTGGCGTGATTATCGTGATTGTCCCGAACTACCGGCCCTTTTCTACCCTCAAAAAACCAAAAAGCACCCAAAAACAACCCAAAAGTAGCCCATTTTCCGCCCAAAAAGCTACCAAAAACGTTCCACTATTCACCCATGAAAGCAAGTATATTGATAGTGTCGAAAATTTAGGAGCGAGCGCTAAGTTTTCGACATTCGGTGGTACCAAGTTATACTAATTCATTCATTATTAACCTCCTTTTAAAGTATAGTTAGAAGCATGAAAGCCCATTGAGGTAAAGGACGCATGTGCAGGCATGTGGTGCTGGTTCAAGTCCAACCGTGCTTCATAGGCTCTCAAGTTGGGAGCCACGAATTTATAATTCGTTATTGTCTGATTAAAATTGATATCTCTTTTTACTGAGATTTAGTGGTGCGATTCCACTAGGTCTTATAGCTTGCGATGACCTGGATAGGTATAAGAGTTCCTAGCAAACAAACAGCGAGCAAGCATCTATCTTTAGCGTTGCCACCACTATAATCCTATCCTGGTGGCACATCTGGACTGCCAGAGCTCGACTCTCTGCCAGTTCATTGATCCTTTCAGGATCACGTGTGGAGTGCGCAAGGGCATTGCTACTAACGCTACCCTTTTAAATCAGTAGCAATTGTGAGTTTCGATGCTCACGGCACTCTTAGTCTGGGATGACTTTAAACTAAATACTCATTCACCTCAAAGTCTGGTAGTTTTTACCAGGCTTTTTTATAATGTTTCACATTCTTCAGGTCTTATATATGCTTATTTATATTAAAAATGTATTGATTGATTTCATATGGTGTCATATAGTATCATATAGTTGTTAAAAAAGTGTGAAACATTTGGGAGGTGCATTGACAATGAAAGCAGAGCTAAGAGCAACAATTGATAGAATTGCCGAACTCTCTCATGAATTAATAGTGTCTTCTAAAGAGTTTAATAACCAAGATCTTGAAGAGGCTATTGAAGCTAGTGGGATTGACGTACGGTATTTTGTAAATAAAAATTATGACGGCTTTTTAAAATGGGATACTCAACAAAACTGCCCAATTATTGCTGTTAATGCAAATCAAGCACCTGTTCGTCAGAGATTTTCAATGGCCCATGAGTTGGGACATTTAATTTTAGATTGGAATTGGATTCCATATTCGAATAATAATAAATCTTTTGATAAGGACAAAGTTTTAAATGTTACTTTATTCCGAGGAGTTAAACAAACACCAGAAGAAACAAAAGTTAATGAATTCGCAGCGGCTTTTTTAATGCCTGATTCTCTTTTAAAGAAAATAACTGATGAAGTTAAAGAAAGAAAAATTTCTTATGCAGAAGCAATCGAAAAAATAAAAAGTATAGCTGGAGTGTCTGGGGTATCAGCTGGCTATAGATTTAAACATTATTGTCAAGAAAAAGGATTAAATATAGTCAATGAATGATGATCAACAGCAATTTCAGGAAATTCAAAAGGCTTTAGAGAGTTTAGAAAAGCAAGGAAACGTTCCTGAAGAAAATCCAAAAAATGCTAATGATGTAGAAAATATTCCGCTTCAGGAAAATGCAGAAGCTGCTGTTCGGCATCATATGGAAGAAAAATATATAGAGGCAGTTGATAAAGATTTTGAATCTAGAAAAAAGGTTAGGGGTAGGTTTCTAACCTTTTATATATGGTTCATGTCTATTGTCACTATATTGATATTTTTAGTAATTATAGATCCCGTAGGACTAGTAAAAGGGAAATCAATATATGATAATAGTTTAAAATTATCATTAGTTGGCGTATTTTTTGCTAACTTAATAAGTATTGCATTAATAATGGTCAAATATTCTTTTGCTCCAATTGATAATATTCTTGAGGCATTTGAACGTTTAAATAAATTTCAAAAATAAATTTACAGATAGTGTCTGGGAAAAAACTAAGCCTTAGATACTGAAAGACGATCAATCCAACTCTT
>CAKNLX010000021.1 GCA_930989465.1 uncultured Lactobacillus sp.
TCTCTTTTATTTTTTTGTTCTTGAATGCGCATTTTTGCACGTTCAATCATAGTATGTTCTTGCTTTTGAAAGACTGATCTAGTAGTTAAGTAATTAAATACACCGACTAAAATTTGGTCGATAATTTTGACTAGTAATGCGTTTAAATGCAGCCAGGATAAGCCGACTAACATAATTAATGTATCAGGGATTAAACTGATGACGCGATAAGTGAAAAAGACGATTAGTTTATGCCACGTGCTGTGTTCATGATCGACATTATTGATAAAAACAGCCTTTTGGTTAAACCAGAAAGATGCCAGGTTGGAGACGATGAAGGCGATGGTGTTAGAAATTACCATCACATTATGCCACCATGAGTGTAAGACCATGAAGACTAAGGTATTGATTAATGCAGCGACAAAGCCGAAAACCATGTAAACCCAAAGATTACGGTGTCGCTTGATTAATTTTTGACCTAGACGGCGTATTTGTGCCTGATCAACAGCTGTGACGTCTTTTTTGTTATTAGCCATTTAACTTATCGGCCATTTCCTTTGCAGCTTGATCGATTGCAGCGACTGCATCATCATCTGGCGCATTTTCAATTGTTACGGGTTTAGTAATTTCAGTTGCGCCGCAATCCTTGAATGCTTTTTCATAGTCAAAAACATTTTCACAAAAGTGTTCACCGTAGGTCTTATCGCCAGAACCCATCACAGCAAAATGTTTGCCTGTTAGATCTAAGTCTTTTAACTCCCCATAAAAGTCTGCCAATTCATCAGTCATTACGCCTTCACCATAGGTGTAGGTGATAAAAATGCAAAGATCACTATCTAAGTAGTCATTGGCATCAGTGAAGCCGACATCACTTGTTTCAACGTCAAAGCCATAATCTTGAAGATCTTCTTCTAAAATATCAGCCATGTCTTCATCGTTACCAGTCATGCTGGCATAAACAATTCTTGCTTTCATGATTTTTCATACCTTTCACTGCATTATACGACATCTTATTATACATGAAACTATTGCAAAAACGTTTAGTTTTAGCAAACTTTAAAAATATTTCAGGTATTTCTAGAGTTTTGTTTTGATTCTACAAAAACCCGACCTTTTAAAAGTATTTTGGAAAACGGTATAATAGAAATATCTGAAACTAAATAAAAATTTATAAAGGAGAAATTATTTTGATTACAATTAAATCAATTCGTGAACTTAAAGGCATGCAAGCTTCAGGACATCTTCTTGCAACTATGTTTGAAGGCTTACGTGATGTGATTAAGCCAGGCATTTCTACCTGGGAAATTGAAGAGTTTTGTCAAGACTTCGTATCAAGTCGTGGCGGCCGCCTTTCAGAACAAGGTTTTGAAGGTTATAAGTATGGTACTTGTATTTCGGTTAACGATGAAATTGCCCACCAAACTCCAAGAAAAGATCGCATCTTAAAGGAAGGCGATATCGTTAAGGTTGATGTAACTTGCAACTTGAACGGTTATGAATCAGATTCATGTACTACTTATCCAGTTGGCGAAATTTCCGAAGCTGATAAGAAATTAATTGAAGTAACCAAAAAAGCAATGTATCTCGGAATTGACCAAGCTGTTTTAGGTAACAGAATTGGTGATATCGGTGCTGCTATCCAACATTATGTTGAAGATGAAAATCATTACGGTGATGTACGTGAATTAATTGGCCACGGTATTCAACCATCAATTCATGAAGATCCAGAAGTTCCTCACTGGGGCAAGGCAGGTCATGGTCTTCGCTTGCGTGAAGGCATGACTATTACTTGTGAACCTATGGTAGAAGCTGGTGGCGACTGGCACATCGACCAACGTACTGTTGACGATCCTAACGATGATTGGGTTTACTACGCAACTCCAGATGGTTCTAATGCTGCTCAATTTGAACACACCTTTGCAATTACAAAAGATGGTCCTAAGATCTTGACTCTGCAGCATCCTTACGATGGCTTAGAAAAGTACATCCCTCACTTTGATGAGATGGATGATTAGGATAATGGATGAAAAATGGTAAAAACCATTTTGGTTTAAAAATTGGGCAATTTATTTCTACATTACGAACCACCTTATCTCAAGGAGAGATATTTGCTAGTTCAATTATTATTGCCTACTACATTTTGTTTTCTATTTTTCCGATTATTATTATCATTGGTAACGTGTTACCGTTGTTTCACATTGATACTGCGCCTATTGCTGAATATTTGAACTTGGTTTTTCCAGACCAAGTGTCAAAATTCATTATGCCAATTATAAATTCTTTATTGAAAACTACATCAACAGGCTATATTTCTTTTGGTATTGTGTTTGCAGTTTGGTCATTATCAAATATGGTTAATGCAATTCGTCTTGGAGAAAATAGACTTTATGGGGTTCATCAAGTTGAATTAAAATTATCAATGCTTAATTTTCTTTGGACTAGAACTATTACTTTTGTTTTTACAGGATTGATGATTCTAGTATTTACAATTGCTACATTGGCCTTGGTTTTTGGGCAACAAGTACTCAACTTTTTAGGACCGATTTTTCAGCTACCACTTAATGAAATTAGCAAGATCTTTAGTTATCGCTATCCAGTATTAATATTGGTTATGATGCTAGCATTATGGTATTTGAACTATGTTTTGCCTAATATAAAACTCAAAAAGAGAGTAATTTGGCCAGGAGTTTTTGTAACTGTTGTAGGCTGGTTAGCCCTATCATTTCTTTTTAGTTTCTATTTACACCATTTCCCGATTACTTGGGAGAATTATGGCATTGTTGGTACGTTTATCATCTTTATGCTCTGGTTGAATATTGCAGCAGTATTATTTTTATTTGGCGTTGGTGTTAACGCTGCTATTGTGCGAAACCGTGTTGGACAAGTTGAATATTCTGCTGGTCGTATTGCCAGTTATATTCAAAAGAAAAGACGAAAAACTAAGTAGCTGAAAAATGCATATTTTGTTATGATGAACTTATAAAATTGAAATAGAAAGTGTGCTTTTATGAAAGTAAGAAAAGCCGTTATCCCATCAGCTGGTTTGGGTACTAGATTTTTACCTGCAACTAAGGCTTTACCTAAGGAAATGTTACCTATCGTTGATAAACCAACAATTCAGTTTATCGTTGAAGAGGCTAAAAAGTCAGGAATCGAAGATATTTTAATTGTAATTGGCAAGAACAAACGCCCAATTGAAGATCACTTTGATTCTAATCCAGAACTAGAACAAGATTTGGAAGAAAAGGGTAAAAAAGAATTGCTTCGCCTAACCGAAGGAATTACTGATTTAGGCGTTAACTTGTATTACACTCGTCAACCGCATCCAGCAGGTTTAGGAGACGCCATCTTCCGTGCTCGCAGTTTTGTTGGGGATGAACCATTTGTAGTTATGTTGGGCGACGACTTAATGGAAGATAAGGTGCCATTGACCAAGCAATTGATCGATCGCTATAACAAGACGCATGCTTCTACAATTGCAGTTATGCCTGTGCCACATGAAGAAGTTTCTAAGTATGGTGTCATCGAACCGGAAAATGAGATCATGCCAGGACTGATCAATGTTAAGTCATTCGTTGAAAAGCCTGATATTGATAAAGCACCTAGTGATTATGCCATTATTGGTCGTTACTTATTAACACCTGAAATTTTTGATATTTTGGCTAACCAAAAACCAGGTCGTGGCGGTGAAATTCAATTGACTGATGCGATTGATACAATGAACAAGACTCAACGTGTCTTTGCTCATGTCTTTAAAGGCGAACGTCATGATGTTGGTAACAAAGAAGGCTACCTTGAAACTTCAATTGAATATGGTTTGAAGCACCCAGAAATTAAGGAACAATTGCGGGCATATATCATGCAATTGAGCAAGAAGTTTGAAGCCGAAGGTAAGCAAAATAAAAAATAAGCTTAATTATTAGGGAGACTACGCTGCGGCGTAGTCTTTTTATGTTTTTCTTAATATTTTTTTGCTATTATCATATTTGTTAAAAAATATACATTATGGAGAGAAAATATATGAAGGACATTTATATTGTTGCGGCTAAAAGAACACCTTTTGGCAAGTACCGAGGATTTTTTAAGGATGCTTCTGCAATTGATTTGGGTGTAATGGCCTTGAAAGGAACAATGAAGGCGGGCAATATTAAGCCAGCTGATGTTCAAGCACTGTTTATGGGGAATGTTTTGGATACCGGCTTAGGTGAGAATATGGCTCGCCAAGTTGCCTTACATTCAGGGATGAGTGAAGCTTCTGCAGCCGTTACAATTAATGAAGTCTGCGGCTCAAGTCTGAAAGCTTTACGTCTAGCTCAAGGACAGATGGAACTAGGCGATTTGGATCTAGTAGCTGTCGGCGGTAGTGAGAGCATGACTAATGCGCCTTATTTTGTTAAAAAAGAAAACAAAAATGATCCAGCAGATCACCTAGTAAGTACTATGCTTAACGATGGTTTGATGGATGCTTTTTCTGGCAAGCATATGGGAATTACTGCCGAAAACGTAGCAGAAAAATATCATGTTAGTCGTCAGGATATGGATGAATTTGCATTGCAGTCGCATCAAAAGGCAGCTGCAGCAGTTAAATCCGGATTTTTTGATAATGAGATCCTGGATGTGGATATTGATGGTCAAAGTTTAGATCATGATGAACCAATTCGTCCGGATACAACGCTTGAGGCATTGAGTAACTTAAAGCCTGTTTTTAAGGCGGATGGTGAAGTGACTGCCGGAAACTCGTCTCCTTTGACTGATGGTGCAAGTATGTTAGTTCTGGCAACTAAGGAGAAAATGAAAGAGTTAGGCTTAACGCCAATTGCCAAGTTAGGTGAATTTGCGGAAGCTGGCTTTGATCCTGCACTGATGGGTTATACTCCATATTATGCGGTTAAAAAACTGCTTAAGAAGACGGGACGTAATTTTGATGACTATGATATTATCGAATTAAATGAAGCTTTTGCGGCCCAAAGCGTAGCGGTAGCTCGCGACTTACAAATTCCAACTGATAAATTGAATATTATGGGTGGCGCAATCGCGTTAGGTCATCCTTTAGGTGCAACGGGTACACGCTTAGTTGTTAGTGCAATTAGTGGATTAAAGAAGAGAAAAGGCAGACGTGCCCTGGTTACTTTGTGTATCGGTGGCGGTCAGGCGATTGCTTATGAAATCGAGAATGCAGAATGAAATTTTATCAATTAGAGCCTGAAGCTAGACGTAAGTTATTACAGGACGAAGGTATTGCATTAGGGCAAATCGATGATACGGTTTTGAGACGTCTAGATGAATTGAGTGAAAATGTTGTAGGGCAGCTGCGTTTGCCTTTAGGCGTAGTACAAAACTTAATAGTCAATGGACAAAAATACTGGGTGCCAATGGCTGTTGAAGAACCTTCAGTAGTTGCTGCCGCCAATCATGGAGCTAGTATCTTTGCTAGAAATGGTGGTGTGACAGCTAGCAGCGACCGACAAGGGATTTATGGTCAAATCGTTTTGAAGGTCAACAATTCTTTTTCATTAATTGAATTAGAAAAAGAATTTCCGCACTTAGTCGAATTAGCTAATCAAAAGTTTTCCAGCTTAGTCCGTCATGGTGGTGGTACTAGAAAAATAACTGCTGTGCAGAAAGAGGATTTGCTTTACTTAAAAGTATTGGTTGATCCAGCTGAGGCGATGGGCGCGAATAAAACCAACTCGATTTTGGAATTTTTAGCGGCTAAATTAGAAAATTATGCTGGTGTTGATGAAAAATTATTTGCGATTTTATCAAATTATCCTAGCCAATTGGCCACGGCTAAAGTGAAGATTAATCCACAAACGATTGGTGGGATGCAAGTTGCACAACGTGTTGCTCTATTAGGAAAAATTGGAATTGACGATCCTTATCGTGCGGTAACTAACAATAAGGGAATCATGAATGGAGCCGACGCCGTCTTAATCGCCACAGGCAATGATTATCGGGCAATTGAAGCAGCCACTGCAGTTTTAGCCAATCATGATGGCCAATATCGCAGTTTATCAAAGTGGACGATGCAGGGTAGTTATTTAGTTGGCGAATTGACTTTGCCAATGGCGATTGGAGTAGTTGGTGGCTCAATTAAGGCCCGTCATGACGTCCAACAAAGTTTTGCTATTTTAGGACAAAAAATCACGAGTAAAACTCTAGCTGAGATTATTGTTAGCGTGGCTTTAGCCAACAACCTAGCAGCTTTGCTGGCAATTTCTACTGTCGGCATTCAAGCAGGGCATATGAAATTGCAGGCTAGAAACGTAGTCACTGAATTAACCGATGACGAACATGAGCGCAAGCAGCTACTAGCTGCGATGATTAGTGAAAAAAATTATTCTGAAAGTCATGCTAAGGAGCTTTTAGCAAAAATAAGAAAGGAAAAATAATGCAAGTAGGTATTGATCAAATTGGACTTTTTACGCCAGACAAGTACGTTGATATGGTCGATTTGGCGAACGCAAGAAAGCAAGATCCAAATAAGTTTTTAGTTGGCATTGGTCAAAGAGAGATGAGTGTTGCGGATATTACGCAAGATGCAGTTTCAATGGGAATTAATGCGACTTTAAAGTTTATTGACAAGATTGATAAGAATAAAGTTGGTCTATTAATTTTTGGGACTGAAAGCAGTATTGATCAATCAAAGTCAGCTTCTTTATTTGTAAAAACAGCCTTAAAGTTGAAGCCAGAAGTAAGAACTTTTGAAGTAAAGGAAGCTTGCTTTGGTTTAACGGCAGCCTTAATGATGGCACGTGATTTTGTTCGGGTACATCCTGAACAAACCGCAATTGTCATCGGTAGTGATATTGCTCGCTATGGTGTTAATACTGCTGGTGAGGTAACACAAGGAGCCGGTAGCGTGGCAATGCTCATCAAAGCTGACCCAAGCATTTTAGCCCTAAATAATGGTCATTCAGCTTACAGCGAAGATATTAACGACTTTTGGAGACCAAATTATTCTCGCACCGCTTTAGTTGACGGCAAGTATTCGACTCAAGTTTACTTGGATTTCTTCAAGAAGACCTTTACTGATTATAAGAAGCAAAAAGGATTGAAAACAAGCGACTTTGATGCGATTACTTACCATTTGCCATTTACTAAGATGGGGATGAAGGCTAACAATATTGCTATTGAGGGGCAAGATCAAGCAACAATGATCAAGTTGGAGCGTAGTTTTGCGGCTGCTAAACAATTATCAAGCCGAGTAGGTAATATCTACACCGCTTCACTTTATATGAGTTTACTTAGTTTGCTAGAGAATGGTGAATTACCCGCTGGCTCATTAATTGGCCTGTTTTCATATGGTTCAGGTGCAATGGCTGAGTTTTATAGTGGCAAGTTGGTTGAAGGATATGAAAAACAAATTGATCCTACAGCTGATCAAGCAATGCTTGATCGGCGGAAGAAGCTGACAGTTAAGCAATATGAAGACGTCTTCAATACGGCTTTGTTAGATCCTGAGGATGGTTTAGAATTAACTAGCGACGATGAAGTAGGTACTTGGTATTTTGCTGGTACTAAGGATCATATTCGTCAATACCGCGTAAAAGAATAAGAAAAAGAGCACATTTGTGCTCTTTTTTACATTAAAATTGCTTGTCCAGTATCTTCGCGAATCTGTAGGCCGAAAATGGAATATTCTTTTTGGTCAATGACCATTAACAAGGGGATGCCGCGACCACGCATGCGGCCAACTAATTTAATCAATTTTTGTTTGGTCATTGCTGTTTGCCCGGGTAGCAGCAGACATTTTCCTTCGGCAATAGTGAGTTTTCCCCACTTAAGTAGTTTGTCATCATGCTTTAGATAAAATTTAGTATTCAGGTTCAGGTCATCGATTAATTGAAGCAAGTCTGTTAAGCGCATTTTTCAGTATAATTAAGTCATAAGGATTGTAAATTTTCAGCAATTTAATTATAAAATGAAAAGTGAAATAATTGAATTTGGAAGTGTTAAAAGATGAAAAAGAAACTATTATTGTCTTCCGCATTAATTGCTGGAGCTGGCTTGTTTGCGGCAAGCGAGTACTTTTTCAAGATGGCGATGACACCGTTTAATAAAAAAGCTGACTCCAAAGAATTATCAGGCAAGGATCCACTTTATCGTGATAAGGTTTGGTTTAGAGATTTTTCTAAGAAAAAATGGACTTTAAAAACTGATAGCGGCATAACTTTGTTCGCCCAGTACCTTGATCAACATGCCAAAAAAACCGCAATTTTATTACATGGCTTTATGAGTGATGGAGATAGTATGGCTGGTTTTGCCAAAATGTTTTATGATTTTGGTTATAATGTTCTCGTTCCAGACGCACGTGCCCAAGGGCGCAGCGAAGGTAAGTATATCGGCTATGGCTGGGTTGAAAAAGATGATATTTTGCGTTGGATCTATCAAGTAATTGATCAAACTGGTACAAATGCCAAAATTGTAATTATGGGTCAAAGCATGGGTGGTGCAACGGCAATGATGGTAAGCGGTATGCTTTTGCCACCACAAGTGAAAGCTTTTATTGAAGATTGTGGTTATTCAACCGTGAAAGGTGAAATTAACTATCAAGCTCAAAATTTATTTCATATGAAGGCTTTTCCACGGTTTCCAATAGTTGATTTGGTTAGTGGAATTAATAGAGTGAAAAATGGCTTTTATTTAAAAGATGCTTCTGCGGTTGCTCAGTTAAATAAAAATACGCGACCATTTTTATTTATTCATGGCGGCAAGGATCACTTTGTGCCAACTAAAATGGTCTGGCAAAATTATGCGGCAACAGCTGCTCCAAAGCAAATTTGGCTTGCGCCACTTGCAGGGCATGCTTTGTCTTATCCAATGTATCCAAAGCAATATCGACAACAAGTAGAAAGATTTTTGCAAAAATATGTGGGTTAGTTCTTGTAAACGGTTTCACAACTAGATATAATGAATAGTGTGGAAGAGGTAGAAATAAAAGTTAACAACTATAAAAAAATATAAGTAAGTTTTTATCTCCAGAATTGTATTATTATTGGAAACTTGAAAGATTCTCTATACGTAGAGGTGTCAGCCATAAATAGCTTAATTAAAAATTATTTGATTAATTATCATTGGCTGTTCGCAAAAACTCCAATTTATTAAAAGTTACATTTTATGTAAAGACCCGAACAAGTGAATGTTAATATTGGTTGCGATAATGCCATTGTTTAAATACATACCAAACAACTAAAAATCGTGACTATCAATTGATGAGCTACCTCATCCACTTGAAATTGCGGCTACTAAGGGACAGGATTGTCCAGTAGCCGCTTTTTTATATACAAAAACAACCTAGCCAAAGACTAGGTTGTTGGATTTATCTATCTTTTCTGAGCACTAACTTAGCAATTGCCTCACAGCGTGGGGTTTGTGGTAACATGTCTACATTTTGGATGACCCGAACATCATATGCCTCGCTAAGTAAAACTAAGTCTTGAGCTAAGGTTGAGGGATTACATGAGATGTAGACAAAAGTTTCAGGTTTAACCCGCAAGAGGGTTTTGATCAAGCTTTTAGCTAAGCCCGTTCTTGGTGGGTCTACGATTAAAGCATTGATTGCAACACCACTATTTTGTAATTCTGGCAAAATCTTTTCAACACTGCCTTGAATATAATCAGCATTTTTGATGTGGTTAAGCTCGACATTATGTTGTGCGTCTTTGACTGCCTCTGGAATGGTTTCGATTCCAACAACTTGCTTAACGCGGTCAGCTGCCAAAATACCTAAGGTACCAACACCACTATAGGCATCAATCAAGGTTTGATCGGGGGTTAGGTCTAAGTATTTCAATGCTTCTGAGTAAAGATTGATGGTTTGAACTGGGTTCAATTGGAAGAAGGCACGTGGTGATAAGGCGAATTTTTTACCTAAGATTTCTTCGGTGATTTGATTCTTGCCCAAAAGCTTTTCGGTTTTATTTCCCCAAACTTGTGGATTCTGCCATTCGGTTTCATTCTGATAGACAGAAACTACATGATCAAGTTTCATAATTTCTTTAGCAAGAGGGATTAAGTTCTTAATCTTGTGGCCGATCGTGATCAAGGTTACCTGGATTTCCTTAGTTGCTTCTGATTGACGGACAACTACGGTCTTAATGCCAGGTAAATGACGACGATAGTTGGCAACAGGAACATGCAATTTTTCAATTAAAACCTTGATTTTACGTTCCGTTTTTTGTGTATCTTCACTTTGAGTTGGCATCTTTGGTAAGTCAATCAAGCGGTGGGAATTTGGAGCAAAAAGTCCAAGCTTAAGTTGACCATGATCTTTTTCAATTTGATATTGAGCCTTGTTGCGATAATGCCATGGGTCAGGAACAGCGATAGTATTTTTAACTTTATACTTATTGTAATTACGAGGATGGTACTTGCGTAATGATTCAAGCATATTGTTCTTCTTGAATTCAAGTTGTTTGTCGTAAGACAAGTGTACTAATTCTAAGCCACCAATCTCGGGATCAACACCTTCAGGGAAGTCTACGCGATCTGGACTTTTTTCTTTAATTCTAACCAGTTCGCCTTGGATGTAGTGTGGATATGATTTAACAATCTTGGCAACTACTACTTCGTCTGGCAAGGCACCAGGAATGAAGATAATCTTTTTCTTGTAGTAACCAATTCCTTCACCATTAATTCCTAAACTTTTAATAGTGATGATGACGTCTTTTTCATGTTTTGGTTTATTATGGGTAAATTTTCTGTTCATCGTTAATTCTTTCTACTAAAAACTAAATTGTGTTCAATTAATTGTACTACCTGGAAAAAGTTCTTAGCAAGCTTTAGCAAAATTTGCTAGCATGGATGTAGAAAAATATGCGAGGTGAAACAAGTTGATCATAACCAAAGTAAGTGCACAAAAACGGCCAGGTCGCTATAATATTTTTATTGATGGAAAATATGCTTTTTCTGCCGGAGAGAAAACGTTGGCAGAATTTGTGCTGCTTAAGGGTAAAGAATTAAATGATGAGCAGGTTGAAAAGATTAGGCAATTTGATGCTGATGCTAAGGCTAGTGATTTAGCGGCTCATTTTTTGAGTTACGAGCCTCGGACCATCTTTGAGGTGCTGCAATATTTAAAAAAACACGAAATCTCTGATGAAGCAGCCAATAGTGCTGTTAGTCAATTGAATGAATTAGGCTATCTTGATGATCGTCAATATGCCAAGCTGTTTATCAAAAATGATTTGCGTGTTGGCTCTGATGGCCCTAAAAGTTTATTACGAAAGTTGACGCAAAAAGGCGTTGATCCTGAAATTAGTCAGGATAAGTTAGATGAAATTGATGAAGAAGATTGGCTCGAAGTGGGCCAACGCGTGATTAAGTCGATGAGCCATCAAGTTGGCAAGATTTCACAGCGTGAATTAGAGCGTAAGATGCGTACTAAATTATTAACGCATGGCTTTGATAGCGGGATTAGTAACGTTATTATTGATGCAATGGATCTTAAAGAAGATGAGAATGCACAAACAGAAGCTTTGAAGAAACAAGGAATTAAGGCTTACAAGCGTTTTAGAAATCTTCCAGAAATTGAACGCAATTTTAAAATAAAAAAATATTTGTTTAGTCACGGTTTTTCATCAGGTGAGATTGATGCCTTTTTAAACGGTGAAATAATTGATTTAGACGAATTAGTAGAATATTAGGAGAAAAAATGAAGAAAAATATTGAATCAAGATTATTTATTGGTCGTCCATTTCCAGCTGGTTTGATGAATGCTCAAAAGAGCTTTATGGAAGCTAATCAGCAAATGGAAAATGATGAAACTTTTCAAAAATTTTTAGCTGATCATAATTTAGAAAATAAGCGTTCTGTCCTAGTGGTATCAGGTGAGGACAGCTTTATGTATTGGTATGGCGTTTTAGCAGATGTAGCAAAAGATGAAGTGCCAACGGGTTTAATGAAGTTTGAATTACCAGCTGCAGAGGTAGCGGAGGAAGTAGAAGAGAATCAAACTTTAGTCTTTTTCAACTTACCGTTGACTAGTACCGTGCCAAATTTTGCCAAAAAAGTAGTTGCTAGCGGAATTGAAGTACATGAAAATTTGGGTGACAGTGACACGCCATATATTACTTGGGATCTTGACATGGATACAAAAAAACTGGCCCAAGTAATGTACTTGAAGGCCAGCAAGTAATTAATGCTGCTCAGGGTCGATTGACAGGTTATCGTATTCAACATAAGCGCCAAGACAAGTTGAAACAAACATGATTAACAAAACAAAGCCGATGGAGCTACCTACGATTTGATCAAGTGTTAAAAGAGCACGTATTATGTAGGTAGCAGCAAAGCAAAGAACAAAGTCTAAGATAATATTAGCTGCTAAAAGCCAGTAGCGTCGTCTGATACTGAAGAAACGTAAAAGCTGCTTCAGTAAGCCATCGTTGGTTTGAACAGCTAATAAATCAACAGGCCGTTGAATAGTAGCCTTGACAGCAAACATAATGATTGCGCCAACTAATGAGCCGATTAATGTGCGATAAAGTTCAGCTGAATGTAAAACTAATGCATTATAGCCGATTCCAATAATAGCTAAGCTACAGATATAGGGAATTAGCAAAAGAAATGTAAAAACGAGTAAGACATGACTTTTTTTCATGACGAACCTCCTAGTCTTATGTGCTATTTTAACATAATTGTTATTGGCTCTATGCTATAATAGCTATATTTAGATAACTTTTTTAAGAAAGAGAGTACGAAAATGAATAGTGATCCTGGAGCGGGAACTCTGTTTGGTCGCTTAAAAAATAGATTATCCGGCGATAAAAAAGTGGGGACTAAAGATCATTTAGAAAAAGAAATTGTTACTTTACATGAAAGTCATAAAATTGATGATACAGAATTTTCAATGCTAGAAGGTATTTTGGACTTTCAGGGTAAGACAGCCCGTGAAGTAATGGTACCTAGAACGGATGCTTTCATGGTTGATCGAGAAGTCAGTTTTCAAGACAATCTAGATGAAATCCTTCGTGAGCCATATTCTAGAATTCCCGTTTATCAACGTGATAAGGATAAGATTGTAGGGATTATTCATATCAGAACGGTTTTACGAAAGGCTAAACAAAAGGGTTTTGATAATCTTGACTATAAAGATGTCATGACTGAGCCGCTGTTTGCACCAGAAACTGCCGAGCTGGGCGATTTGTTGATGGAAATGCAGCAAACGCAACGACAATTAGCAATTTTGACAGATGAATATGGCGGTGTAACTGGATTAGCTACAATTGAAGATTTGGTTGAAGAGATTGTGGGCGATATTGATGATGAGGTTGATCACACTGAGATTCTTTTTAATCAAATAGCTCCAAATAAGTACATTATTTACGGTAAGATGCCATTAGATGATTTTAATGAGCAATTTGGTACTAATCTTCAAATGGAAGATGTTGATACGATAGCAGGCTATGTGATCAATACTTTAAAAGTGATTCCAGCTAAGGAAGAAAAGTTAACAGTTGATATTGGTGATGGGATGACTTTGACCACTAGAAGGATGAAGGGGTCACGCTTGTTGACGGTATTATTAACGATTGATGAATCAAAAAAGGAAGAAGATAGCGAGGACTAATGGACAAAGAGTTAGCAGATAAAGTAAAAAAGAGAAGAACATTTGCAATTATTTCTCACCCCGATGCAGGTAAGACAACGATTACTGAACAAATGCTTTTGTTTGGTGGGGTAATTCGTAAAGCAGGTACGGTTAAGGCACGTAAAACTGGCAATTTTGCTACTAGTGACTGGATGGAAATCGAAAAGAAGCGTGGGATTTCTGTTACTAGTTCGGTTATGCAGTTTGAATATCAAGGCAAACGTATCAATATTTTGGATACGCCAGGACACCAGGACTTCTCAGAAGATACTTACCGTACATTAATGGCCGTTGACTCAGCTGTCATGGTAATTGACTCTGCTAAAGGTATCGAGCCACAGACGAAGAAGTTGTTTAAGGTTGTTAAGCAACGTGGTATTCCAATTTTCACGTTTATGAACAAGCTTGATCGTGATGGACGTCCACCATTAGATTTAATTGCGGAATTGGAAGATTTGCTTGGTATCGAGGGTGTAGCAATGGACTGGCCAATTGGTTCAGGTCAAACTTTAAAGGGTCTATATGACATCGCTAATAATCGTGTTGAGCTTTACCGCAAAAATGATCAAGATCGCTTTTTACCATTAGATCAAGATGGTAAGTTGCCTGATAGTGAGCCACTTAGTCAAGATCCTCAATTCCAGGATACTCTGGATGAAATTGATTTGATTAAAGAAGCTGGGAACAAGTTTGACCGCGAGAAGATTGCTATGGGTGATCAAACTCCTGTCTTCTTTGGCTCAGCTTTGACCAATTTTGGGGTTGAGACATTCTTGAACAGCTTTGTTGATTTGGCTCCAGCACCAGAGAGTCACACAGTTAATGGGGATGAGGAGCTAAGTCCAGAAGATCCAGAATTTTCAGGCTTTGTCTTCAAGATTCAGGCTAATATGAATCCTCATCACCGTGACCGAATCGCCTTTGTTAGAGTCGGTTCTGGTGAATTCAAGAAAGGCTTGGATGTAACTTTAGCTAGAACTGATAAGCCAATTCGTTTAAATAATGCGACTGAATTCATGTCAAGCGAGCGAGTACAAGTTTCTGATGCGGTAGCTGGCGATATAGTTGGCTTATACGATACTGGTAATTTTCAAATTGGTGACAGTATTTATGCTGGTAAGCGCAAGATTGTTTATCCACCATTACCAGAATTTACACCTGAATTATTTATGCGAGTAACTGCTAAGAACGTGATGAAGCAAAAATCATTCCATAAGGGTATGAACCAGCTAGTCCAAGAAGGTGCAATTCAGCTTTACCGCAATTATCAAACGGATGAGTATATTCTTGGTGCTGTTGGTCAATTGCAGTTTGAAGTGTTCCAATTCAGAATGAAGAATGAATATAATTCTGAAGTTGAAATGAACAGTATTGGTCATCGTGTTGCGCGCTGGATTGATCCGGAACAGCTTGACCCACGCATGTCTAATACTCGTAACTTATTAGTTAAGGACCGTTATGGTAATCCATTATTCTTATTTGAAAATGAATTTGCGGAACGTTTCTTCCATGACAAATATCCAGATGTTGAATTAACAGAAAAACTTTAAAGCAAAAAGAAAAAGGAGAATTGAATGAATCAATCCTCCTTTTTTGATACAACAATATTTGGATTACTTGTCAACGTGAATTTCGATTACATGACGACTCTTGTCTACAGTCAAAGTGTATGAAGAATCATAATCTTTAATTAAACGCTTGATTACGAATTCAATCTCATCTTCGCGAACACGACGGTCATGGTTTTCAAGTGCAATACCGATAGAATCCTTACTTTCAGTATAAATAACTGAAGTATTACCAAGAGAATAAACTTTAACATAGTTTGCATCGGTAGTGTTGAGCTGACTGTGAACCAAATCAGAGTAATTATTGGTTACATCAATTAAATGCATGGAATTCACCTGTTTCTGTTAGCTTTACTTCTTCAAATTTAGTATACCTCAAATTGAGTAGCATATTTTTATTTTTAAGAAAAAAGATTTCTAATATTGCTTCGAAATCTTTTGGTATAACTTGGACTTTGTCTTTTATTAAATCCTATTCATTATTTGCTTCATCACTGATTACAATTTTACCATCAACAACATCGGCTTTTAAATTCTTAGCCTGTGCATGATCAAGTTTGAAATCAGCCACATTATCTTCAATCTCTTCTTGGATGGTACGACGAAGAGGACGAGCACCTAAGGCAGGATTAAAGCCATCTTCAACTAATTTATCTTTTGCAGCAGCAGTTACATCAATGTGTAGGCCTTGATCCTTAACCATATTGTTGGTATTTTGCAACATTAAGTCAACAATCTTAAGCAAGTCTGGCTTAGTCAATTCATTAAATTCGATTACATCATCAAGACGGTTCAAGAATTCTGGCTTAAAGAATTGGCTCATATTATTTCTAGCAGATTCATTAGCTTCATCTTCGTTTTCTGCTGTAAAGCCAACGCTAGCGTTCTTAATGCCTTGTCCTGCATTAGAAGTCATAATAATGATGGTATCCTTGAATGAAACTGTTCTACCTTGTGAGTCAGTTAAACGACCATCGTCAAGAATTTGCAAGAAGAGGTTCAAAACATCTGGGTGAGCTTTTTCAATTTCATCAAGCAAGATCAAACTATATGGGTTGTGTCTAACTTGTTCAGTTAATTGACCAGCTTCTTCGTAGCCTACGTAACCTGGAGCAGAACCAATTAATTTGGAAACTGAGTATTGTTCCATGTATTCAGACATATCGAAACGAATCATTGCATCTTCTGAGCCAAACATTTGCTTAGCCAGTTGCTTAGCTAACTCAGTTTTACCGACACCAGTTGGACCAACGAAGAGGAATGAACCAATTGGACGGCCTGACTTGTTGAAACCGATTCGGTTACGACGAATGGCACGAGCTACTTTTTCAACAGCCTTGTCTTGGCCGATAACGTGAGCCTTTAAATCAGCAGCTAGATTTTGAAGTTGGTTTTCTTCTTGCTTTTGAATATCACCAACAGGAATGCCTGTTTTTTCTTCTACGATCTTGTCCATGATCTTATCAGTAATAACAGGGGACTTGTCAGGATCTACCTTTTGATCTTTAACCTTTTCATATTTTTCAATTTGATCACGGTAGTAGGCTGCTTTTTCGTAATCTTCGTTTTTTAAGGCTTCTTCCTTCAATTGCTCTGCGGCATTAATTCTTTCTTGCATTTTATCCTTATCAATATAAGGAATGGTTAAGTTCATTCTAGAACCTGCTTCATCAAGAAGGTCAATAGCCTTGTCTGGTAAAAATCTATCTTGAATATAACGTGCTGAAAGTTTTGCGGCAGCTTCAATGGCTTCATCAGTGTAGTGAACATGGTGATAGTCTTCGTAGCGTTTTTGAATACCTTTTAAGATGCGAATTGTTTCGTCAATTGAAGGTTCTTTAACTTCAACTGGTTGAAAACGTCTAGCTAAAGCAGAGTCTTTTTCAATATCGCGGTATTCTTTGATGGTAGTAGCACCAACTAATTGCAATTCGCCACGAGCCAAAGCTGGCTTAATAATGTTACCGGCATCCATGCCACCTTCAGCATTACCGGCACCAACGATTTCGTGAATTTCATCAATAAAAAGAATGATATCGTCGTTTTGTTGTAATTCTTTAATTAATTGTTCCATTCTTTGTTCAAATTGACCACGAATACCGGTACCTTGAACAAGTGAAACAACATTTAATGAAATAATTCGTTTGTTCTGCAATTTTGCTGGTACTGATCCATCTACGATTTCTTGAGCTAAGCCTTCGACAACGGCAGTCTTACCAACACCTGCTTCACCGATTAAAACAGGGTTGTTCTTAGTTCTTCTATTTAAAATTTCGATAACCCGAGCAATCTCTTTATCACGACCGATTACTGGGTCAATTTTGCCTTTTTTAGCAAGGGCAGTTAAGTCTGTTCCGTATTGGTCAAGTAGGCTTCTGCCGTTTTGACCACCATTACCAGCGCCTCCCCCCATTTGCATTCTAGGGTCGTTATTTCTCATTTCATTATTATTGTTTGCGGCATTGTTGTTATTTCCGTTTAATGCGTTGAATAAATCATCAAAGTCGCCAAAAAATTCATTATTATTCATTTTTCCTTGATTTCCTTGTTGATTTTTTAATTCTTGATAACAGTGTTGACATAAATCTATTTCGCGGCTTTGGCCATTAACCTTAGTGAAAAGGTGAATAGAAGCGGGCCGCTCATGACAATTTTGGCAAAGCAAAATATAGTACCGCCTTTCTTTTCAACTGTACCAAAATTATATTATTAGCACTCTTGGTAGTCAAGTGCTAAGACTCATACACTTATTTTTTGTAAGAAATGTTTTTGTTACCGCAAACAAAATATTAATATTTTTGAAAATTGAATATAAATAGT
>CAKNLX010000022.1 GCA_930989465.1 uncultured Lactobacillus sp.
ATTATATGCTTTGATGTTGGTGGCGGCGTTAGCAATGATAATTTTTGCTTTGCTATATTTACATAACCGTTTTGCAACCAAGTATCGCGATTTGGGTATTATTGCCTTATTATTTTTGCTTTTGTTTGCCGGTACGCAATATGAAAAATATGTGCAACTTAATACGCAAAAATCACAGGCGATTCAAATCGTGCCATTCATCAAATCGATTGCTAAAGATGAAAATGTTTCGACTTCTGATGTTTTAGTTAGTTCAACGGTTTTAACTAATGGCATGATCGTAAGGATTGATTCTAAAAATATTGATTATCAGTTAAACCTTAATGATGATCGCAATACTTACACATTAACGCAAGCCCATGTAATTGATCATAAAGTAGAGGTAATAAAATAATGCAGCTAGATTACACACAATTATTCATTAAGTTTGCTCTCGGTATCTTAACTTTAATCATTCAAATCAATGTCTTTGGTAAGTCTAATCTGGCTCCTACGACTGCATTAGATCAGTTGCAGAATTATGTTTTAGGTGGAATTATTGGTGGCTTGATTTACAATCCTAGTATTACAATTCTTCAGTTTTTCCTAGTTCTAATCGTTTGGACGTTGGTTGTTTTTATTTTGAAATTCAGCCGTGATCACAATAATTGGATTAGAGGGATTATCGATGGTAAACCCGTTCAAGTAATTAAAAATGGCAAGGTGCTAGTTGGCAACTGTATGAAAGCAGGAATCTCCGCTAATGAATTAATGTTTAAATTGCGCAGTCGAGGTATCTACTCTGTTGAAAAGATTAAGAATTGTATCTTTGAGCAAAACGGGCAATTAACTATTATTGAAAATGATGAAGCTAACATTCGTTTCCCAATAATTAGTGATGGTCAGGCTAATATTGATGTCTTAGAGTTGATTCACAAAAGCGAAGCTTGGTTACAGCAACAAGTTGAAGAGGCAGGTTATAATAGTATCAGTGATGTTTTCTTAGGAGAATACATTAATGGACAATTACGCTTGACAGGTTATTCAAAGGGAAAGAGATAAAATGGCAGATTTAGTGACAGCAAAAAAATGGCTGAAAAATGCTAACACGGTGATCGTAACGGCTGGTAATGGCATGGCCAAAGAAGAGGGACTAGATATCCTAAGTGAAGAAGGCTTTGATGATCAATTTGGCAAAATTGCAGATAAGTATGATGTGCATACAATTGGGGATGCATTAGATAAGAGGTTTGATACTTGGAGCGAGCAATGGGCTTTTTGGAGTGAGCTAATCAACGAATATTCCTTACAATATGAGCCTAGTGAGACGATGCTTGCTTTAAAAAAGCTAATTCGTGATAAAAAATATTTTATTGCGACCAGTACATTCGGGCACTTTTTTGAAAATGCAGGCTTTAATGAAAATCGAATTTTCAATGCCTTTGGTGATTGGACTAAAATGCAGTGTTCTAGCGGGATTAATCATGGTCAAAAGGATAACCGTGAAGTAGTAGAACGCTTTATGACGGCAATTAAGAACGGCAACGTAACGGCAGATTTAGTACCAAAGTGCGAGGACTGCAATAGTCCAATGGAATTGCATATGCCGCTGAATGCTAACTTCTTCCCTGATACCGATGCTAATACGCGTTTTCGTTGGTTTCTAACGGGAGCCGAGGACAAGAATGTCGTAATTTTGGAATTAGGCGTAGATGAGACCAGTCCTCAATTACTTGATCCAATGGTAAAGCTAGTGCAGCAATTTCCTAATTGGCATTATATTGCCGCTGATTTAGCTGATGCAGATTTGCCAGCTGATCTTAAGAAACGAGCAATGGGTTTTGATAGCAATTCGCACGAGATGCTGATGAATTTGATTAAATAATTAAATAGGTGAAGAATGAGTATTTACATAAAAAATGGAATTTTACATGTAACCGGTGCGCAAGACAAGTTGCGTAAAAAAGGACAGGAAAAGCCTGACTTTTTGACCAATTATACAATGCTTGATATTGAAACAACGGGCTTATATCCTTACCGCGATCGAATTACTGAATTAGGTGGGGTTAAGGTACGTAACGGTCAAATTGTTGATCAATATACTAATTTGGTGAAGTTTTCCAAGAATAATTCTGTTCCTGCTTTTATTACTAAGCTAAATGGAATTACTGAAGAGCAAATTGTGAAGGAAGGGATTCCGGCTGAGCAGGCTATTCGTGAATTTCGTGAGTTTATTGGTGATGACGTTATCATTGGGTATAACGTCAATTTTGACTTGAACTTTTTGTATGATTTAAGTCAAAAATATGGCTTACCAGTGCTTGATAATGATTACGTTGACGTATTGCGTTTGGCGCGGACATATTATCCACGCGAGCGCCATAACCGTCTGCTTGACTGCATGCAGCGGGCTGGAATTGCTCAAGTTGAGGCTCACCACGGTTTGCAGGATTCTCTTGATACGATCAAGGTTTATGATGACTTTGCCCAGCACTTTACTGATGATTTATTGGAAAAGGCACAAAGCAAGATTAAGAATATCGACCTAACTACTGGCGAATTGGATTATGTTGACTTAGGTTGGCACAATCCGGTTCAAAATAAGAATATCGTTTTGTCTGGCAATATTCATATGAACGAAGCTGAAGCGGGCAAGATGATCAACAATATGGGCGGCCAAGTTGACAATTCAGTGTTAGCAACGACTAATTACTTAATCATGGGTGATCAAGATTTCTTTAGAAAAGATAATCAGGATTTGAATGCAGCACGTGATTTGATCAAAAATGGTGCTAAGATTAAACGTTTCTCGGAGACCTTTTTCTTAAGCATGCTTGATGATTGGGCTCGTAGTTAGAGGAAAAAGATGACACGAAGAAGACGAAAAAAACAAGGAACGGTTGTTTCATCATTAATTGTCTTAATCGCGATTTTATGGGGAGTTTTTACTAAAGCTGGCAGCGATCCAAATGGCAGCCAGTTTTTGCGTGACTTTACTGGCAATAATGATGAACATGTAACTAATACAATTAGCGATGCATCAAAAGCCAAGACCAATTATGGAGGTCTATCGCCAACTGATTATCAAAAATTAGCTAATTTGAATTTTAAGAGTGGCAGTCGCGCTTATACCGAAGTCAACCATGATAAGTCGACTTTGGTCAAAGGCGCATGGAAGATAAATCGGGTGATTTACTCTAACCTTGATTCATTGAATCGAACATCGCGCTCTAATACAGCCTTTTTGGAAAAGCGCAATGTGGCTAATGATAGCTTGCGAGTAAGGCAATATGTTGAACCGACTGGCTGGCACTATAATCACCGTAACGGTACCCAAATCTATAATCGGGGCCACTTGATTGCCTATTCAGTCTCAGCTGGAATTGATCAAAGCGGCAATTATGATCCACGCAATCAATCAGGGGACCAAAATAATCCTAAGAATTTATTTACGCAATCCGCTTATTCTAACCAAAAGATTCAGACTATTTTTGAGGCTAAGGTTAGGAGAGCACTGCGGCAGAATAAGCGTGTAATTTATCAAGCAACTGCTGTTTTTCGTGGTAATGAGTTAATGGCCCGCGGCGTGAATTTGCAGGCCGTTTCAACTGATGGCAGTTTAAACTTCAATGTCTATCTCTATAACGTGCAGCCCGGTTATGTTTTTAACTATAATAACGGTCGAGCAAAAGTTGATCGGCAAATGCAGGTTAATGAGTAGTAGAATTAATAATATGAAAAATTATTACTGAAATAAAAAAGGAAGTATAAACAATAATGAAAAAAGATAACTGTACTGCAATGCTAGTTGGTAAGGACGCTTCAATCGATGGATCAACCATGATTGCGCGTGACGAAGACGGTTATGGTGGCATTAACGAAAAAGTTTTTGTGGTAAACCCAGCCCGTCATTATGATGAAGATTATGTATCAAAATATAACGGCTTTAAGATGCACCTTGAGGGCGATGGCTGCAAATGGACTGCTGTCCCTACTGCTGATGATTCAGAAGGTCGCTGGGACGAGCAAGGCATTAACGAATATAACGTTGCCATGTCAGCCACTGAAACTGAAGCTACTAATGCTCGCTGCTTAGGACATGATCCTTTAGTAGCAAATGGAATCAACGAAGACTCAATGGTTTATATTACTTTGCCATTCGTGAAGACTGCTCGTGAAGGTGTTAAGCGCTTAGGGCAATTAATCGAAAAATATGGTACCGGTGAAAGCAACGGTATTGCCTTTTCAGACAACAAGGAAGTTTGGTATCTGGAAACTGGCGCGGGTCACCAATGGGTTGCGGCTCGTGTTCCTGATGATTCTTACGCAATTTGTCCTAACATCATGGTGATTCAAAATGTTGACTTTGATGATCCAGATAACTTTATGTATTCAGCTGGTATTCGAGAATTCGTAGAAAAGAATCATTTAAACAATAGTACTGACGGTAGCTTTTCTTTCAGAGATATTTTTGGTACTAAGGATGAAGCTGATGCTTTTTACAATACTCCAAGAACTTGGTATGGACAGAAGTTGTTTAATCCAAGCATTGAACAAGACCCAACTAGTCAAGAAATGCCATTTACGCGCGTTCCCGAAAAGAAGATTGGTGTTGAAGATGTGCAAAGATTTTTAACTAGTCACTATAACGGTACACCATACGATCCAATGGACACTTTTTCATCTGGTTCAGAAAAAGAACAAAAGATGTTCCGTTCTATTGCTTTAGACAGAAACCAAGAATCAAGCATCTTGCAAATTAGAAATGATGTTCCTGCCAAGATGGCTGCAATTCAATGGATTAATATGGGCTTTTATGCATATTCACCATATGTTCCTTTCTACACCAATATTGAGGATACACCACTTAACTATAAGGTGGCAGATCATATGGTTGATCCAGATAGTAGTGCTTACTGGTTGTATAAAACTTTACAAGTGCTTGTTGAACCACGCTATCACCAATATATTTATGAGATAAACGCCTACCGTGATGATTGTCAAAGCTACGGTATTGGCCGAATTGATCTTATTGATGAAAAAGCTAAAAATATGGAAGGCAGAGAGCTTATTAAATATTTAACTAGCGCTAATGATGAAACTGCTGGTGTGATTACCAAAAAGACTAAGAGCTTGATGAGCAAGTTGGTTCGTCAAGCCTTGAATAGTTCAAAATATCAATTTGAACGTGGAGATAACTTATGATACAAAAAGCCATGACTAATTCATGGCTTTTTTGGTACCTACCACAATATTTAGTAAACCCGAATTTTAAAAAAGAAATAAGTGAAAAATAAAAGTAAATGCGAACAAAAGCCGAATACTTGCTGAGAAGCATTTCACAAAGTCGTTGAAACCCCGAATTTCAAATGAAAATTATTTGTTATTTTCGTATATTTAGCTTAGAATTAATAGAGAAATTTAAAAATTTAAATCAATATATAGTGGTGCGTGAAACTTATGAATGATGAGAAATTCGTGGAAGTAAAGAACCTTAAAAAGGTTTATGATAACGGTCATGAAGCAATCAAGGATGTTAGCTTTTCCGTAAAAAAAGGTGACCTTGTATGTTTGCTTGGCCCATCTGGTTGTGGTAAAACAACCATCTTAAATATGCTAGCTGGTTTGCTTAATCCAACTAGCGGTGACATCCTTTTTGATGGCAAGTCAGTTGTTAACGTAGCACCTAAGGATCGTCAGATCGGCTATGTTTTCCAGAACTATGCCTTATATCCACATATGACTGTACTTCAGAATGTAATGTTTCCTCTGACTGTGGGCAAGCAAAAGATGCCTAAGGATGAGGCGAGGAAGATTGCTGAAAAATATATGGCAACGACCCAGATTACCGAACTTGCTGATCAAAAGCCGGGCAATTTATCTGGTGGTCAACAGCAGCGTGTAGCTATTGCCCGTGCTTTAGTGCAACAACCTAAGATTCTGCTGATGGATGAACCATTGAGTAACTTGGATGCACGTTTACGGTTGAAGATTCGTGAAGAAATTCGTGCTTTAGTTAAAAGTGTGGGTATTACCACCTTGTTTGTTACTCACGATCAAGAAGAAGCCTTGTCAATCGGTGATAAGATTATTCTCTTTAATAATGGTGTGATCCAACAAGATGACTTAGGACAAAACTTCTATCTTGAACCAAATAACTACTTTGTTGCTAATTTTGTTGGTAATCCTGTGATTGATAACTTTAATGTAAAGGTTAATGGCGGCAAGATTACTGGCTCAGATTTTGAAATTAACGTGGACGATTTAGACAAGGATCGTTTTAAACGTGACTTAACTGACGGCGAGTACGTTTTATCCGTTCGTCCAGAAAATATTTTGCCAGTTGAAGAAGATGGTGCAGTTTCAGCTAAAGTTGATGATGTCGAATTAATCGGTCGTGAACGAATTTTGAAATTTACCCATGATGGGGGACAAGCTCGTTCATTAGTCAACCTTGAGACACCAATTAAGCCTGGTGATAATATCAATTTGAAGATGCGTCTTGATCGAGTATTCCTGTTTACTAAGGAAGGAGAGCGTGTCTACTAATGAAGAGCAATCAGAAAAAGGCGTGGCTCTTTTTAGCGCCAACAATTATCTTTGTTACTTTCTTTAGTATTTATCCAATTTTGCGGGCCTTTGTAATGAGTTTTCAAAGCGGCTCGTTAATTAATCTGAATTGGAGCGGCTTCAGCAATTATCAATATATCTTTAGTGATCCAGAATTTTGGCGGGCAATCAAGAATACTATTTTGTATGCCCTAATTTCTGTGCCAGTTGCTTTGGCTATTTCAATCATGTTGGCCTGGTTTATTTTCAGCAGGATAAAGCATAAGTCATTCTTTGAAACGACTTTCTTTATGCCATATGTTACGTCAACTATCGCTATTGGTATCGTATTCCGTTATATTTTTAACGGTGACTATGGTTTGCTTAACTTCTTGCTCAAGGCAGTTCACTTGCCAACACCAAACTGGATTGATGATCCAGCGATGTCATTGACTACAATTATCATCTTTGGTGTTTGGACTTCTTTAGCTTTTAACATCGTTATCTTGATGGGGGCTTTGAGAAACATTGACCCTAATTACTACACAATTGCGGATATGTATGGCGCAACTGGTACTGAAAAGTTCTGGCGTATTACAATGCCGCAGCTTGTGCCAACGATCGCCTTCTTATTAACAATGAATATCATTGCTGCATTTAAGATTTATACATCTGTTTATGCCTTATTCAATGGACAAGCAGGTGTTGGTAACTCAGCTACAACTGCAGTGTTCTACATCTATAACAAGTTCCAAATTGTTGGTACTCCAGGTGTAGCGATGGCCGCAACGGTTGTCTTATTTATCATCATTATGTTTGTCACATTCTTGCAACGCAAGATGATGAAGAAGATTGGAGGACGGTAAAGGATGAAGAAGATTCGTTGGGGTACTTTGATTGCTTATATTATTTTAGCGATTTTCGCAATCATTACTGTCTTTCCATTCATCTACATGATTTTGGGTGGATTAATGAGTTTTAGAGAAACAACCACTATTCCACCAACAATCATTCCTAAGCATTTTGAATGGTCAAATTATGCCAAAGTATTCGCCCAAGCTCCATTTGCTCGTTACTTCCTAAACACTTTTATCACAGCTAGTGTAACGACAATTGTGAGTTTGTTTAACGCCTTGCTTGGTGCTTTTGCCATGGTTAACTTGAAGTTCAAGGGTAAAGGTGTTGTTCAAATGGTACTTTTATCATTATTGATGGTGCCTGGTGAAGCAATTATCTTTACTAACTACAATACCATTGCCAGAATGGGCTTGTTGAACACTTATATTGGTTTGGTATTGCCATTTTTAACTTCAATTTTCTACATGTACTACTTGCAAAGCTACTTCGGTTCAATCTCACAGACAATTTATAAAGCTGCGATGATTGACGGAGCGAGTGATTGGGAATATATTTGGAAAATTTTGGTGCCAATGTCTAAAGGTGGCTTGTTCACCGTTGCTTTATTAAGTTTCATTTCTGGTTGGAATTCATTCCTCTGGCCATTATTGGTAACTAACGAAGACAGCATGAGATTGTTGAACAATGGTTTAACTTCATTTGCATCTGATGCAGGTAGTGAAACTCAACTTCAACTTGCTGCTGCCACATTGACTGTTTTGCCAATCTTGATTTTGTACTTCATCTTTAGAAAACAAATTATTCGAGGAGTAGTGCGCAATGACCTTAAAGGATAAAACGACAGTAACTTTTTATAATGGTTTAACCACAATTGGTGGACCGATGATTGAAGTGGCCTATAACAAGTCGCATGTATTGTTTGACTTGGGGGAAGTTTATCGGCCAGAGTTAAAATTGCCAGATGAAAGTTATCAAACTCTGATTAAAAATAAATTAATCGGGGATGTGCCTAATTTTTACGATCCTAAATTGACGGGTAAGCCAATTGATACTGACCGCTGGGAGCATGCGGCGGCCTATATTTCGCACCTACATTTGGATCACAGTAAGGCAATGAACTTTTTGACCCCAGAAATTCCACTTTATGCAGGTCCAATTACAGCTCATTTATTGCCAGCCTTGAATGAAAAGGGCGACTTCTTGCTTCCTGCTGCAGGTCATGATCGGACTTATACTCGTCCAATCATCCCGGCAGAATACAAGAAACCAATTAAGGTGGGCGATATTATCCTGGAAATATATCCTAGTGATCATGACGCTTACGGTGCTACTGGTCTATTAGTTAAGACACCGGATAAGCAAATCGCCTATACTGGCGACATTCGCTTGCATGGTTATCATCCAGATTGGGTGCGGGACTTTATGCAGGCAGCTAAAAATAGCGATATGCTAATCATTGAAGGCACTGGCGTTTCTTGGCCAGAAGAAAAGCATGATGAAAACAGTGAAGAGTTTACTGGCCCTAAGAATGAAGTAGAACTAACTGAAGAAATCGTGCGCCTGCAAAAGGCTAACCCTGAACGCCAAATCACTTTTAATACTTATCCTACTAATGTTGAACGATTATTGCGAATCATTGCCGATTCACCAAGAAAGGTCGTTTTACATGCTCAGCGTGCCCATTTGATTAAGGAAAGTTTGGATGAAGACTATCCTTACTATTACATGCCTAATGAGGAGCACTATGCTGACCTTAAGCCAGAGCTAGAAGTTAGCTATGATGAGCTTTTAGCAGATAATCATAAATACATGTGGCAAGTTGTCACCGATTATGATAAGCTGCAAAAGGGTGGTTTGTATATCCACTCAAATGCTGAGCCATTAGGGGATTTTGATCCTGCCTATAAACCATTTGTAGAGGCTTTAGCTAACAATGATATTGAGTATAAGGCGTTGCGCTGTTCAGGCCATGCCGATGAAAAAGAACTCAAGGAAATCATTGCTGGGGTTCAACCAGCTGTTTTAGTACCGGTGCACACATTGCATCCGGAGCTGGAAGAGAACCCATATGGAGAACGGATTTTACCTAAACGTGGTCAAACAATCACGCTTTAGTGAATCAAAAATATATTGTTGTTTAGTTTTATTTTTTGGGAGGATTTATCCAAATGAAGTTTAGTAAGAAACTTACTATGGCTGCCGTTGCTACTTTGGCCCTAGTTGGCACTGCTGCTTGTTCAAAGAGCGGCAATTCTTCTTCATCAAGTTCAGAGAAGATTCCATCAAAGATTACTAAGAAGACTACAGTTGTCTTCTGGAACGCTATGCCGGGAGTACAAGGTTCTACTTTAAAGCAATTAACTAATGAATTTGAAAAGAAGAACCCTAAAATTACTGTTAAGCTTGAAAACCAAGGTGCATACAATGATTTGCAAGCTAAGATCAACTCAACTTTGCAATCACCAAATAACTTACCTACTATTACTCAAGCTTATCCAGGTTGGCTTTGGAACGCAGCTCAAAACAAGATGCTTGTAAACATGACCCCATATATCAACAACAAGAATGTTGGTTGGGGCAGTGCAAAGGCATCTGACATTAGAACTGAACTTCTTGATGGTGCAAAAATTAAGGGAACTCAATACGGTATCCCATTTAACAAGTCAATTGAAACTTTGACTTACAACAAGACCATGTTTAAGAAATATGGCATCAAGAAAGTTCCAACTACTATGGAAGAACTTAAGGATGTTTCAGAAACTATCTACAAGAAGAGTAACCACAAAGTTGTAGGTGCTGGTTTTGATTCACTATCCAACTACTACACTCTTGGTATGAAGGACGAAGGCGTGAACTTTACTGATAAGATTAACTTCAGTGGTTCAACTTCAAAGAAAGTTCTCAACTTCTATGCAGATGGTATTAAGAAGGGTTACTTCAGAGTAGCTGGTTCAGAACACTACCTTTCAGGTCCATTTGCTAACGAAAAGGTTGCAATGTTTGTTGGTACTTCTGCAGGTGAAGGCTTTGTTAAGCAAGGTGTAGGTAACAAGTTTACTTATGATGTTGCTCCACGTCCTGGCAAATACACCATGCAACAAGGTACTGATATTTACATGTTTAACCACGCTAGCGCTGAACAAAAAGCTGCTGCATTTAAGTACATTAAGTTCTTAGTATCTAAGTCAAGCCAAATTAAGTGGGCTAATGCTACTGGTTACATTCCTGTAAACACTAGTGCAATCGAATCTAGTGAATACAAGAATAACAAGAGCATCAAGCTTCCTGCTAAACTTGAAGATGCTATGAAGAACTTGTACAGTGTTCCTGTTGCTAAGAATTCAAATGCTGCATACAACCAATTGAACAGCATTTTGCAAAATATCTTTGCTGCAGCCCAAAAGGGTCAAAATACTAACAGCCAAATTAATACTGGTAAGCAAAAATTTGATGCTGCTTGGAAGCAATAAAATTAAATAGCAATTAGATTTCAAAGAGCAGACCGTAAGGTCTGTTTTTTTGTGGAAAAAGAATTGAGAAAAATGGTACCATTTACTAGGTAATAAAATAAAAGTTGAGGTGAGCTGGTTGATTAGACAACAAAATTTTCCGGTAAGAACAAAGTATAAGTGGTATGACATCAATAATTTAAGTGAAGAAGACAGTGAGAGATTGCAGCAGGATTTTAATTTTACGCCTGACATTATCTCTTATATTTCTGACCGTCACGAACGTCCTCACTATGACTATGACGTCCATACTAAGAGCCACTTGCTTGTTTACGATGTGCCAATTTGGCCGACCAACACGATTAAGCACTTTACCTCACACCCAATCACTTTTTTAGTAGTGGGTGAAAATATCTTTACTTTCCATACAGAATCAACCAGCTATGTGTTTGATGAATTCAACGATGAACATATGCGGGAGCGTTTGTCTGAAGCTAAAGATGTTACTGAGTTGTTGATGCTCTTTTTCCTATATTCATCACAATACTTCCAGCGTGCTGTAACGCAACTTGACGTTGAACGTAACAGCCTAGATCAGAAGTTGTCTGATGACATTAACAATAAAGATTTGGTGGAACTTTCGAATATTGAAAAAAGTTTAGTTTATTTATCAAGTTCAATTCAGACGGATTTAATCATGTTGCATGGCCTGAATCACAGCAAATTAGACTTCACTAAAGAAGCCAGTGAACGCTTGGATGACGTCTTGATTGAATCAAGCCAGTCTGCAGAAATGGTGCAGATTTCCCAGCAGGTAACTAAGACTTTATCAGCTACCAGTAATAATATGATGAACAATAATTTGAATGACACCATGCAATTCTTAACTGTGTGGTCATTGGTATTAACTATTCCAACTATTTTAACCGGTTTTTATGGTATGAATGTTAGTCTACCAATTTTAAAAAATTCATTTGACTGGGTTTTAATCATTATTTTGATGGTTGTTTTAATGGTTTGGTTAGTCATTTTGATGAAAAGGCATCATTTCTTCTAAAATTGAGGCGTTTTAATGAAACATAAAATATTAATTGGTTCTTTAATTGTGACTTTATTTGCATTCATTTTGTATACATCAAACATAAAGCGGGTGGAAAACGCGCAGTTAAAGATTGTTGAACCAAATAACAGCAAGGTCGCTAAGAATAAAAAGAAGACCAAGGAGCCAAAGGTTAAAAAATTAGAAAAGCCTAAGGAGCCCAAGGTTAATTCGATTGAATATTCTAACCATGTTAAAGCTCAAAAAGGCAGTAATCAGAAGCTAGTCAAGCAAATCAAAAAAGTTATGGGCATTGATGATAGCTTCCAGGTAGTAGCACAGGATTTAACTAACTCTAGTCACTTTGCCGTAGTTTCTAATACTAATAAGGCTCATGACGCAGGAAAAACAATGCGGTTATTTTTACTGATCGCCTTGTATGAGCAAGAACAAAAAGGCAAGATGGGGTCGCGAACTGCGATTAAGATTAGCAAAAAAGACAAAGCCAAGGGTGATAAGATGTTTCAAGTTGGTATTACCTATGGTGTAAGTTATTTGCGCAGCGCAATGCTTAAAGGTAACAAAACTGCAACTAGTGCCTTAACTAGAAAAATTGGAGTTAATAATATTGACCAAGTTGCTAAAAAAATGGGTGCCACTCAAACTAAGGTCAATTCAAATATGACTGGTCAGACAACAGCTAATGATTTAGCTAAGACAATGATTGGCTTGTATCAAGGTCGGGTATTAAATCGGCAATATGCTAGTCGAGTTTTAGCAACCCTAGCTAAAGAGCGACCAAGTTTAGTTTCTGGCTTAAGTGGCGGCATTTATGCAATTGGTGATGATGATTTTGCTGTCGCAATTGTACAGACTAACGGACGTGCTTACTGTATGTCTGTTTGGAGCACGCAACACAAGAATTTTAATAAATTGGGCAAAACGGTTAATGGTTGGTTTATAAAAAAGCATAAGTAACGGAAATGATGAAGTCCGAGAAGGCTTCATTATTTTTTTATAGAAAAAATAAATTATTTACACTATGTAGATTGTAATCTTCACACTGTAGGTGTATATTATTTACTATGCTAAGACAAAGGAGGGATGAAAATGGCACAGAAAAGAAATCTTGATCTGGATAAAATAATTGATCAAGCTACTGAATTAATTTCTAAAAAAGGACTGACAGCTACAACTTTGCCAGCATTGGCTAAGGCGCTCGATGTCCGCTCACAGTCGCTTTATCATTACGTTTCCGGACGCAAACAATTGCTATCACTAGTTGGTGCAAGACGGATTAAGATCTTACGTCATGAGTTGATGAATGATCTAATTGGTATGTCAGGTAGGGATGCATTGCTTAAGTTTGCGGATGTTGTGCGCGACTTTTTATTAAGCGATCCGGCTTTATCAAGTATTCTGTATCATTTGAACGAATATCCAAAGGATGCGGCCATCAATCAAGAGATTTTGGATTTAATTAAAATGGGTGAAAGACTTAATTTTAAAAAAGAAAGTGTCATTTCATTTCATGCTTTAATTGGCGCCGTATTAGGGTACGTTTTTTTGGATAAATCGAAGTCTTTTGGAGATGAAACAGAAGATGAATCTAATCGTAATTATCATGAAATGATTTTACGACTTGTAGAACCAGTACCTGATTTACAACAAATAGGGAGGAAATAGGAAAGTGCAGAAATTTCTGAAGAACCATGTTTTCGAACTGATTGCGTGGATTTTAATATTGATTATTTCCGTTGTTGCTTTGCCTAACATTACGCAGCTGACTAATGATCACTCTAACATTACGTTGCCAAGTAATGTGCAAAGCAATGTGGCACAGTCAATAGAGAACAATTGGGGCTCGAAAAAGAAAAACACTTATGCAGTAGCACTTGTTTTTAACAAAAAGAGTGGCAAGCTAACTGATGCCGATAAACAGGCTATTAATAATACGCTTGATAAGTTCACTAATGATAAAGGCAAGTACGGAATCAAGGATTCATTACTTCCAGATTCCAATATTGCTACAAGAAAGAAACTTCAATCAAAAGATGGCACGACTTGGGTAGCACAATTTAATGTGGCTAAGAGTCATGGTACGATTGAAAAAGTTTATAACGAAATGAACAAGGCCGCGAAAACGCAAGGGCTTCGTACTTACGTAACGGGTGCGGATGTCTTGCAGCACGACTTCTCCGCCTCAATTCAAGAGGGAATTAAGAAGACTGAAGCCATTACAGTTGTCTTTATCTTTATTGTTTTGGTTATCGTATTTAAGTCACCAATTGTTCCACTTATTTCATTGTTGACAGTTGGTGTTTCATTCCTTACTTCCTTCTCAATTGTTACTAATTTAGTTAAAAGCGCCAATTTCCCATTTTCAAACTTTACGCAAGTGTTTATGGTTATCGTGCTCTTCGGTATCGGTACCGACTACAACATTTTGCTGTATGACAAGTTTAAAGAAAATCTAGGAAAAGGGATGGACAAGTATAAAGCCATGCATGACGCTTTGCGCAATGCTGGTAAAACAATTCTTTACTCAGGTTCATCCATCTTAATTGGTTTTACTGCTTTAAGTTTAGCTAAATTCTCCGTTTACCAATCAGCTGTTGGTGTTGCGGTCGGCGTTGCTGTTTTATTGGTAGTGCTTTTGACACTCAACCCATTCTTCATGGCTACGCTTGGTAAGAAAATGTTCTGGCCAGTTAAGAAATTTACTGGTGAAAGTGATGACAAGTTATGGCATGGTATTTCATCTGCCACATTGAAGCATCCAATTATTTACTTGGTTGTGTTAGCAGTTGTTGTTGTGCCATTCATGTTAATGTACTCAGGTCACTTGAACTACGATGACACTGATGAAATTGCAGATTCAGTTCCATCTAAGCAAGGTTTGTTGATAGTACAAAAGCACTTCTCTAAAGGGATGGCTGAACCATCATACTTGTACATTCAAAGTAAGCATAGATTAGACAATGAAGAAAATTTGAAGTTAATTGATCAAGTGACTAAGCAACTTCAAGCTTCAAAAGATGTTTCATTTGCGACATCTGTTACAGAACCTTACGGCGAACCAATTGATATGCTTTATGTCAACAATCAATTAAACACGGTTAACGACGGTGTTGATCAAGCTCGTTCAGGTTTGGGTAAATTGAGCAAAGGCACAAACAAGGTTGCTAACGGTGCTAACAGCTTAAAGGATGGTGCTGATCAACTTCAAAATGGTACTAGTCGTCTTCAAAGTGGCGCTAGCCAATTAGTTAGTGGTACTAATCGTTTGCAAAACGGTGCTAGTCAATTACAAAGTGGTGCAACTCGCCTGCAAAGTGGTTCAGGCCAACTAGTTAGTGGTGCTGATCGTTTACGTAGTGGTGCTGGTCAATTACAAAGCGGCGCTGTTCGTTTACAAACTGGTGCAGGTCGTTTAGAAAGTGGTACTCATGCATTGCAAAGTGGTGCAAGCAGCTTAGTTAGCGGTGCAAATCGTTTGAAGAATGGTGCTAACAGTTTGCAAAGTGGTACCCAACAAATGGTTAACCAATTGCAACAATTGAGTTCACAACTTTCAACTCAATTGAGTGGCTCTAACAAGCAACAACTTGCTCAACTTCAAACTGCTTTGCCACAAATCAATAGCGGTATTCAACAGTTGAATCAA
>CAKNLX010000023.1 GCA_930989465.1 uncultured Lactobacillus sp.
AAGAAAGATCTTGGCTTATCATACACCAGATGAAATCTTTGAAAGAGAATTAGATTGCATCTATCAAACAGCCTAAACAAAAGTGTTCAAGTTATTATTGCAATTTACGACGAAAAAAATTATGATCTTATTCCATTTCTTGCACATAAAGAATACAAAATTGAAAGATGATTACCCAAAAATGCTCTAAGAGTTTCATCACTCTCAGAGCATTTTCCTACTTATTCAACTTTTTCCAAGCTTTCTTAGAACCACGATCTAAATCTTTATTGAATTTATATTCTTGCCAATTTTTAACAAATAATAAATCCAAATTATACCCTACTGGATAAAGATCTCGGGCTTTACGACGCAACTCCACTCTTTTAACTGGAACTTCAATAAACTTCTGATCAACAAAAACAATAATCTTATCAGCTGTTTTCGCCTTTTGATAAAAAATAGCTTCCTTATCTAAATTTCCGACAAAAACGATATCACCCTTGTGCAAATCAAGTTTCTTAGAATCGTTCTTCACGTGTTTAAATGTCACGGAACTCTCTTTTACAGGCAACTCACCGGTCTTCAATATATGTGCAGCACTGTGCAACACACGATCAGACATTCCTGAACGTTTGGCAATCCAAAGCGCCCTACTCTCACCGGCTTGATTCATAATCAATCGATAAGTAGGCTGCAATTTTCCTAAATCGAAATCCATCGAAGCTGTCATGAATGCTGGATTCTTTACTGAAAAGTCCTTAATTGTACTATAATGAGTCGTTGCTACAACAATGCATCCCCTAAGTTGCAGCTCTTGCAATACAGCAATCGCCAAGGCTGATCCCTCATTTGGATCGGTCCCACTACCTAATTCATCTAAAACAATCAAACTATGCTTTTGTGCACGCTCAATAATCTGACTGATCTTAACCATTTCACCAGAAAAGGTTGATAGTGAATTGTCGATATCTTGCTGATCACCGATCAATGAAAAGACATGATCACAAATGGGAATATTGCATTTTTTAGCTGGTAAAAATAATCCTAATTCTGTCATCAAAAGACTCAACGCAACCGTCTTTAGTGTTACGGTTTTACCGCCTGCATTAGGCCCCGTAATAATTAATCCTCTCTGCGATTGACCAATTTTTACGGATAATGGAACTGGATTAGTGAGCAAGGGATGTTGCATCTTTACTAAACTCAATTTATTTTCTGCATTTACATCTGGGCGTGTTCCATCCACTGCCAATGCATACTTAGCACGAGCAAGAATCACATCAATATCTGTGATAACTTGCATATTTCGTTCAATCTCAGGCAATTTTTCAAATACGCTTGCCGTCAAAATACCTAAAATTTGCAATTCTATCGCAGAAATTTGGGCTTGTAGTTGCTCTTTTTGCTGGATCAAATTAGCTGCTTTACTAGGCTCTACATATACGGTATTTCCATGATTTGAAGTATCAATCCTTTTTCCGGGAAAATCATGACGAAAACTTGCCTTGATCGGCAAAGTATAATGTCCATCTTTTTCGACTATCAACTTTTCCTGTAAAATCATTTGATACTTTTTACTTTGTAAAAAATGCTGCATAGTGGTTCTAATATCTTCATTGATCTTATTAACTTGAATTCTCAACCTAGCAAGATCTTTATCAGCATGACTTGAAACTCCACCATGTTCAATCTTTTGATAAATGTTTTCTTCTAGACTGTCTAAAATTGTAATTTCACCTGCATAACTATTCAAGATTGGTCTGTGTTCTTGTCGCAACAAAAAACGCTTGAGCAAGCGATTTACACGAATGAAATCAGCAATTCTTTCAAGTTCTGTAGCATTCAAAATTAAGCCCTTATTTACC
Organism: uncultured Lactobacillus sp.; assembly: GCA_930989465.1. GTDB lineage: Bacteria > Bacillota > Bacilli > Lactobacillales > Lactobacillaceae > Lactobacillus. The sequence continues at coordinate 1,848 of CAKNLX010000023.1, forward strand.
CTTTGAAATAGCGGATTGATTGAATCTGATGAAACAAATGGTACGTGCAGCCCTTGCTTTAATATTTCTAGCATTTCTCCTGTCTCGTTCAAAAGCAAGTTTACAGCATTTAAGCTAGTTTTCAGCCTCATGCTCGTCAACACTTGTTTAGCTTCTGGAGTAATCGCATAATGGGCGACTAATTCTCTGACACGTTCAAAACCAAGTTCATCATTATTTAATTTGTTCATTTATATTGTTCATCCTCAAGAAAAATTTTGTGATAATTTAGCTTTTTTCTAGAGGGAACATGTAAATTAGCCCCTCTAGACTAAAATACAATGCTTAACATATGGCATAATTTCCTTCTATATTTTGATTAAGTTAATAATACTATTGATCAGACAATTTAGCTACATATTTAGTGAAAATAACTAGCTGTCTCCACATAAAAGACAATCATTATTTACTGTTCTCCAATCTCTGATTGATTTTCTTAACATCTTTCCACAAATGCCAGAAATATAACCCATAGGCAATAACATACATAATTACAAAACTAGCAAATGCACTAAATACCAACGTCCAAGAAAACTGCCAATTATTAAGATAAAGATTTAAAAGCAACCACGCCGCAAAACAAACGAAAAAATTAACCACTACCTGCTTTCTCAATGACCATTGATCTTTATCAAAAATCCAACTAGCAAGATAGAAAAATACGCCAATCAAAAATGAAGCTACCAGCCAAAAAAGAAAACTTGATACAAACATCTTTGCATTTTCAATACTTTGTCCATTAACCGAAAGCACCAAATCAACCGCCATCCAAATCATGCCAATTCCGATTCCTACCAACCCACTTATAACCATATTTTTAAAAGTTTTCATAGCCCTAACCTCTCTTTCAAATCTTTGATTCTACGCCGAGAAACTTGTACCCTTATCTTATTTGTCAAAATTGCATCAATATTGCCATTGTTCAATATTTGCAAGTGATCTAATTGATGATAATTAATAATCGCACCTCGCGAGACGGCGATAAATTCATGCGGCAATAAATTTTTAACCTGATACAAACGAGCCTTATACAAGTAAATATTGTCCGCAGTGTAAATTTTAGTTTTTTCCTCCTCGACTTGAATTAAAGCAATTTTTGAAAAATTGACTGGAAAAGCATCCCCATTTTTAAAGCACCAAAGAAAATCCTGTTTTGAATTCAACTCTTTTGTAATTCGACTAATCTTATCAGTCATTTTCTTTAACCAAAACTCTGCCTTTTTCTCCTGAAGGCTTTCATCAATATTGAACTTAACCTTCATTTGCATCCCCTCCTGACTTTGTTACCAGTATATGCTCTTTTGACGTTAATACCAGTCATTTCAGGTAAGTGGCAGTTTTAGGGCGGTAAATGGTTATTTATAAACAAAAAAGCGAGATCTTCATCTCACCTTTCAATATCTAATCCTTTATTTTCATCTAGTAGTTACCTGCTTTTGTGCTTGCCACCAACTTGGTAAATCTGCGAGCAATCTATCTAATGCAACTCTACGCTGTGACACTTGATTTCTTTCATCAATATTCATCTCGCCAAATGTCTTAACTAGCTTCGGAACAACGAATAAAGAATCATAACCATAAGTACTATTGCAAAAAGGGTATTTTGCAATCACGCCGCTAATTCGACCAGCGCTAACAATATCATTATCTTCTTGACCAGGCCAACTGAAAGCAAAAGTCGTGTAATAACTGGCCGTTCTTTTTTCCACTAAGTACTCCACCTAAATAGCCAAGCAGTCTTGCCTTATCATCTTGACCATCATGATGATAAGGTAAAATCCCTAACGAATTGAACAAATAATCAACACTTAGTCCAGAACTTTCAGATAATGTTGGCAACTTGGTATACTCAGCCAAGCGATGAGCCGTATTTCTCGCATTATTCAAAAATGTTTCCTCAGAATACGACTTTTGCGGCGCATAATCTATTGAAGATAATCCGATGACTTCAATATCTAGATTTAATTCACCTAAAATTTCTTGTAAATCGTTTACTTTATCTTGATCGTAAGTTGTATATAATAATTTATCCATTTTCTTTTTCTCCACTCTCATTTAAAAACTCTGTTTGCTTTATACCAATTTTATGTATCCGATATCAAGATACAGTCTCATTGTCTAATCTTTGTGAAGTAGAGTCAAGAATAATGGGCTGTGTTACTGGCCTTTATTATCGATATTGGATTATTAACGTACTTTATTTATATTACTCATATGTTGCTTGTGAAGTTTTAAATACTAAGCGTTTAATTTTATCTAGACCAATTGAAAAGCAGACGTAGAATTTTAAAAATTCTATGTCCATTTTGATGAGTAATTTTATACTAAATATTTTGTCTCTTTCTTACAATCAAAAGCCAAATAAGATGTCCAACTAAAACAATTAATGCAAATACAGCCAGCACTGCTAAATTTATCAACTTAATTGGCATCGTTTGAACTACGCCAGCACCGTCCACGTGTCGCATCATAATGAAAATTGCCAAAAGTATGAATAAAATAAGCCAAATTACACTACTAATTTTTAAAGCTTTCATTTCTATTTGTCCTCCATCAATGTTATATATATTATAACCAATCATACACAAAAACGAGTCTGCAAAGGACACGTTTTTAATTTTCCATTCAAATTCTTTCCAATAATCAGCTATTTACTATACAGACAATTTCTTTGCTACAATAATAAAGATCCATGAGGAGTGATTTTTATGTTATATCCATACGCTGAATTTCCAGGCGAATTATCAATTACGTATTCTCAAATAATTCCCGATCCATCCCAAAAAGACGGTATTAAAATTTATGTACATTTTGAAAAACCAACCGATTATGGCTTCAAGGAAGCCCGCTACACTCTTCCTGACTATAAGGAAGTTTATAATTATAACTTTACTTATTCAGAAACAAAGAACAACATAGAAATCCTTAAAAGAAATGCACCATTAATTATGGAATGTGCTAAAGAAGAAAAACAGTAAACCCATTCTCTCTACACAAAAGCGAGTCCCAAAAAAGACTCGTTTTTTTATCTATTCAAATTGTTTCCAATAATCAGCTAAATACTGTGTAGTCAAACTGTCAGGATTCTTAACCAATTCTCGCGGCATCCCTTCAGCCACGATTCTACCACCAGCTTTACCGCCGCGTGGTCCAAGATCCAAAATATAATCACTGTTTACAATCAAATTCAAATCATGTGTGATCGTGATAATGGTTGCACCTTGATCAAGCAATTTTTGCATCACGGTTACCAAAACCTTCACATCTAAGGGATGCAAACCGATCGTTGGTTCATCGAAGACAAATAAAGTATCATCTTGCTTATGACTCAAGTGAGTTACTAGCTTCAACCTCTGGGCTTCACCACCAGATAAGGTTGGTGTACTTTCACCTAAATGCAGGTAATCCAACCCTACTTCTTTGAGTAACTTTAATTCACGTTCGATCTTTGGTACCTTTTTAAACACAGGCAAGGCTTCATTAATATCCAAATTAAGCATATCAACAATCGACATCTCATGCCACTTAACTTGCTGAATTCTCGGATTGTAACGTTCACCATGACAAGTTGGACATGTCTGCTGCATATCTGGTAAAAATTGAATATCTAATGTAACAATTCCAGTTCCACCACAAGTAGGACATGCACCTTCTTTATTGTTATAGGAGAAGTAACTTGGCGTGTAATGCTTTTCTTTTGCTAACGGCTGACGAGCAAAAAGCTTACGCAAATTATCCATGATTGAAGTATAAGTAGCAACCGTTGAACGGGTACTCTTGCCAATCGGTGTCGCATCAACACTAACTACATTATGGACAGGTGAAACGAATTTCTTAATTTGTTTCGGTAACTTTTCACCCTTAGCTTGTGCCTCAATAGCCGGAACTAAAGAATCTAAAATCAAACTGGTCTTACCCGCTCCAGAAAAGCCAGTTACTGCAGTAATTTGATTAATCGGAATTCCTGCTTTAATATCATGCAAGTTGAAATAATGCTCCACTTCAAATTTGATTTGATCAGGGTTAATCTTATCAGTCGTTTTTCTTGCCATTAAATCAGCTGTTCCATTTAAGTATGGAGCAATCAAAGACTTTTTATTGTTTTCAAGTTCTTGCGGTGTCCCTTGAGCTAAAATTTGCCCACCCTGGTCACCAGATCCTGGTCCGATTTCGATAATCTCATCGGCTGCCTTAATAATGTCGACATTGTGATCAACTACGACCAATGAATTGCCTTGTGCAACAAGTTTACGTAAAACTTTAATCAAACCATCGACATTAGCCGGATGAAGACCGATAGAAGGTTCGTCTAATACATAAAGAACACCGGTGGTTTCTGTTCTCAGAGTCCGAGCCAATTGGATTCTCTGTAACTCACCAGTTGAAAGCGTATTTCCGGCACGTGCCATGGCTAAGTAGTCCAACCCTAAATCAAGTAGCGGCTGCAAATTATTGATGAATTCTTTAATCAATGAAGAAGCCATCTGATGCATTTCTTCTGGTAACTTAGCTAAAACTTCCTTACTCCAAGCTGGCAAGTCACCCAATTGCATATGTTCGACTTCATCAATATTTTTACCATTAACCAACTGCTTAAGTAGCTCAGGACGAAGTCTAGTACCATGACAGACTGGACAAGTTGAATAAGTAAAGAATTCCGCAATTCTTTTTTGTGCTCGTTCACTCTTGCTACTCTTTGCTGAACGCAGGACTGCCTGGTGCGCATTTTCATAAAGAGCATTGAAGTCGTGAAAAACTCGACCAGTACCGGATAAGAAGTCCATCTTGTATTTCTTTTCTGGACCGTTCAAGACAAAGTCTTTTTCTTTTTTAGTTAAATCCTTAAATGGAACATTAATGCGCACTCCTGCATGCTGGGCAACGCTTGGCATAAAATTACGTCCTGGCAATGACCACGAAGCAACCGCGCCGTCTTCGATGGACAGATTTTCATCAGCAATCAACTTATTTTCATCAAGTTGACGCACCTTCCCTGTACCGCCGCATTCAGTACATGCTCCATCTGAATTGAAGGCGAACTCTTCTGCACTTGGAACATAAAACTTAACACCACAGGTTTGGCAGGTAATCCGTCCCATTTCTTCGCCAGGCTTGGACATTGCTTCGGCAATTGCTAGACTCGGTGCGACTCTATGACCGTTGGGACAAACAGGCGAACCAAGCCGTGAAAAAATCAAACGCAAAACATTAAAGGTCTCAGTTGTTGTACCAACGGTTGCTCTTTCATTTGGAACGCTGGGGCGCTGACGTAAAGCCAGCGCTGAAGGGATATGCTTAACTGAAGTTACATCAGCCTGCGCACCTTGCTTGATTCTTCGCCGCATATATGTAGAAAGCGCATCAAGATAACGACGCGATCCTTCTTCATAAAGAATTCCCATGGCTAGGGATGACTTTCCAGAACCAGATAAGCCTGAAATAGCGACGAATTTATGGAGTGGAATATTGACATCAATATTCTTTAAGTTGTGAACTTTTGCTCCTCTAACTTCAATTTGACTTGGTAATGCCATATTGTTCCTTTCTATTTAATAATGTTTTTTAAAAATTAAAATGCTTCTGAAAAACCGGTTTTTGCCTTAAATCGTAAACTGAACCATCAATCGGCGTAATCGCAAAGGGACGCAATGTACTTCTACTTGATCTTGAATCAGCCGAATCAATCTCGACCATTTCAGGATGTGCTTGATAGATTTGATCCATGTATGAATCATTAACTTCCTCTACTTTACCATTGACAGTTACAGCTACTGAATTCATTGTTTCTGTTCCTTTTAAGCCAGTAATTGAAATAAAGGGATGCTTTTTTAATCTATTATAGAATGCACCATTTACAATAGTCGAAAAGATTAAACGATTTTGTTTATCAACTAATTCAATATCAGCCGCATTACTGCGAGGATGCCCAAATCCCTGCATGAACATCTAGCCGAAGAAGCAGATGAAGAAAATGTATCTCTTAACTCATATATTGTTAGTAAACTTGCTCAAAGTTAATACAATCAAAAAATAAAGGTTGATCAAATTTCATCAAGAGTTGATCAACCTTTTTACCTAAACAATAAATACCAAATTGCATTAAAAGCCATACCGCCTAATGCCCACAGAACACAGGTCTTCGCGCGGAATTTATTGCGCTTAGCAATTGCGAAATAAATAGCCATGATAAAACCAATGAATGGAAACAAAAATGCCCAAAAAGCATCCCAATTTCCACCTTGATTTTGCGGTTTAGATTCCGGATAACGGCGATTGCGATATTTATCAAAGTAATAAACAATAAACCCAGCTCCGATTAGAGCTACTAAAATGATTAAACCTTCACGCATGATATTCTCTCCTATTTGTTCTGACCGTTACATCCAAAATAAAGGAAATTCCGATTTTTTGCAAATATTAGACAATGAGTAGCAATAAAAAAAGCATCTGTCGTAACAAACGATAAATTCTTCTTCAATTTATTTAACTTTAAAGTAACGTCTAGCTGTTATTTGATTATAGCCTTTTTGAAATTCAACCTTGACCTTACTACGGTTTCCTAAAGTGAACATAATTACACCATTTTTAATAGTCTTGTGTGCTTTAAATTATGTTCCATCTTACCTAATCCCTTAATTAAGGAAGAAGAATTAGTTGTACCTGTGGTTAATTCCTGCCATTTTCCATGAACCTTCTGGTAAGCATTAACTACACTGTAGTTCATCAGCATGGCACTCTTAACTGTCCTTTTACCATGGTTAGTAACATTTACCCAAAGCACTAAGATTTTCTTACTTGCTTCTTCTTAATGTGAAAAGTGAGTGATCCACTTTTGACAGTCTTGGAAGCAGCTTGCACAGTCTGCGGTTGATCAACAACTGGAGCAACAGTCCCTACTGAAGCAGTTAACGCTAATGCCATTGCACCGACTTTGATAAATTTTTCATAATAAACCTCCGTTATATTTTGAAAATCCTATTCAAAATTTATCATATCAAAGGCTGGCATTATAAGGCAAGTGTGTTTTTAGGGAGTTGCACTTATCTTCTGACATTGTTATTTATTGTTTTTAATAATTTTCATCACTTTTGGTGCAATTAAACTTTGTTCTAAAACTAAATCAACTGGCTTATAGTCAGGATCAATACATTCATCCCAATATTCAAGGTGCTTTTTGTCGATATAACTCTCTGACTCTTCGACCGCACTACCATTTTCACCCTGTACTGAATACCAATAAAAGTATGTATAACCATCTTCATTTTCATCTTTAAAAACAGTTTCGACATACATCTTTTCACCGGACATCGTGGCTACGGTATCTTCATGATGGCTATTCAAAAAATCCATCCATTCTTGAGCTTCCGCTTCTTTACCTTTTTTGATACGAAAACGTGTTAATTCGACTTGTGTCATTTTATTATCCTTCTATCTTTTTACCATTGATATATTTTCGCTTGGCATTAATCGCCATCTTCTTAACAATATCTTCACCTAAGTCACTACCCAGCATTTCAGAAATTCCTAAGAGAAAAATCGCTACATCAGTAAAGCAAAAAGTTGATTTTTCTTATTTTCTAGAACTACTTTTTGTAATTTCTACGTATCAATTTTCTGAAATTATCAACCTATCTTAAAGCCCATCCCTCAATGTCTCAAGCATTTTCTCACCAATCTGTTTAAACGGAAGATCCTCAATTTTTTCAATATAATTAAAAATTCCGATCGCAGTTGTAAATATCAAATATTGTTTTGCTAAATCTGATAACTCATAATCTGAATTTTTATTCGAATATCCTCTTAAAAAAGCAGCAATCAAATCCAAATTCAATTTAAAGTCTTGATAAAACAACTTTATAAAATCTTGGTAAACAGGACCAAGTCTAGCCTTTTCAAAATCAATCAATACCAGCTTATCATTTACGTATTTATAATTTCTGATTCCAACATCCCCATGTAAAAAAAATTTAGATTTAGTTAAAAGTTCATCTTGTATTTCTTTTTTATGATGCTCGAATTTTTTAGCTTCTGTTAATAATTGTCGCTTATAAGTGGAAGCATTAAAAGTATTAATTTCTGTTAAATAACCATCAAACTGATCTTTTACAATTTTAATTTTAGAAAATGGTTTTATTCTAATATGAAAATCGCCTAAAACTTGCCCCATTTTAAAAGCTATGTCTGAAGTAATATTTTCATCTATGTCCTTAGGGCTAGTATCTTTTAGCACCAAGATATATTTTTGATCTAATGAAAGGGCAGCTAAAACACGATCATTTAGTTGCTCTGTTACCTTTTTCTCAGTGTACCAACCTTGTTTTTTGGCAAATTGCTTTACAAAGACTTTCTGTTGAAATAAATTACTATAACCAATAAATGTTCTATTGAGAGACTTATGAGAAATTGGTTTTAATTCGCCTTGCAAGTAGTTATTCAACTTTTTCTCAATTGTCATCTTATCCTTCTATCTTTTTAATTAAATATATTGCGTCGATCTTTCCTGAAAACTCTCGTCAAAATCAATCACGGTAATTTGATAATCTGTAATTTTATTGGGATCTTCTTCATATCCGTAACCGACATTAAATTGTGCAGCCATTTGACCAAGTAAATTCAAAATATCTATAAAATCTTCAAATTTGTACATATAAATCGTGTAACCATTTTGACACTCTTCAATTTTGCCATGATAGTTTGAATTAAGAGATATTGAAAGCTTATACCATTTCAAAAATCTCTTTTTCTTCTCAGCATTCATTATTTATCACTTAAATCCTACTTATAATCTCCGACCCGATATTCAAACCTGCACCATATGAACTTCTGCCCCAACCGCGACGATCATAATTATCCATATCTGCCAAAGTGTCCCCAGTAAATAAAATCTGCGCAAATTCAATACTTCTAAATTGTGCACATGCTGCTAATGCTGCACATTCCATCTCGACTGTGGCTGCTCCTAATTCTTTAAAATACGTAACTTTATTTGAGGTTTCTCTAAAAAAGCCATCTGTAGTCCAAGTGACTATTTCATCATAGTTATATCCTAAATCTTTTATTTTAGTCTCAATTTCTGATAGAAAATTTGATTGCAAATCTACAAACTGGCCCGGTTCTTTATAATGAAAAGACATCCCCTCATCACGAATCGCTTTAACAGGAATAAACATTGCATTTTCAGGCAACCTCTTCAATGCTCCAGCATTACCAAACGCCAAAACTTTTCTAACACCATAGGCAATTAACCAATCTAGTAGCTTAACAGCAGCAGGTGCTCCCAATGGAGCTTGACATAAGGTGAATTTTTGATTATTAATTTCCACCTCATAAACTTGAGGTCTAAAAGAAATAGTTTTAAATTTACCTAGAACTTTATGAGGATGTTGTTCCAAAAAAGAATTAACCTCATCCTCTGGAACAAAAGCATATAGAAGTCTCGAGTGGAATTTATAAGGTAATTTCTCAAAAGTTGGCTCAAGCACTGCATGTTGGTCATTATCAAAATCTAAAATAAAAGGTTTCTCACTCATCTCTATCCCTCCAAATTATAACTACCATTTTAACTACGCGGAATAACTCTTCTCCGTTTTTTATGACTAATCACACTCAACTTGAAAACCAGGATCTTTATATGCCTTAAAACAAGCCTCAATCTCATCAAGCGAATTTCTATCTGTACTCAAATTTTCTGGTAATTGATCATAAGCAAAATACTTACGAGTAGTTGTCTCAATATTTTTCTTGAATTCACCACCGAGTGGTTTACAAAGAAAGAAAACGTGAACGACATTGTATGGGTAAATGGCCTCACTATGCTTATTTTGATCATAGATTCCGATAACTCTTTCAACTTCAATATCGAGTCCAGACTCTTCTTTGGCTTCCTTAATACAGTTTTCTTTAACAGACATATTAACTTCACACCAACCACCTGGAAGAGACCAGCTACCATCATTTTCTTGAACTAGAAGAATTTTATTATCCTTAAAAATGGCGGCTCGTGTCCCAAGCTTGGGAGTTTGATAACCAATTTCATTACAAAACAGATCTTTAACTTTCTGTATTGGCAAGTCAGATTTATACGCCATTATCTCCGCAGAAATATCGCGAATTTCTTGATAGCGTTCTAAATCAAAGTTATCTTTTCCGTAAGTTAGCCCAGCCTGTGCCAAGCTTTGCAATCTTTTCGCCCACTCAATTAATAAATCTTTATCTTCCATAGTTACACCCTACTTAAAATCTGTGAACAAATCTTCAATCCAGCACTGTGAGAATCGCTACCCCAATCACGTTCATCATAATTTTCAATATCTGCAAGCGTATCCGCAGTAAACAAAATTTGCGCAAAATCGACATTTCTAAATTGGGCACAGGCCGCCATTCCGGCGCACTCCATTTCAACTGTCGCAGCACCTAGTTCTCGAAATTGCTTAACTCTATCAGGAGTTTCTCTAAAGAAACCATCAGTCGTCCAAGTAGTTATTTCATCGCAGTCTAATTTCATGTCTGTAATTATTTTTTCGATCTCATTAAGGTAATCAGACTTCATATCAATGAATTGTCCTGGCTCTTGGTAGTAAAAAGAAGTCCCTTCTCCTCTAATAGCCCTGACTGGTAAAAACATCTCATTCTCTGGTAAATCGATTAATGCCCCCGCATTGCCAAAAGCTAATACTTGTTTTACTCCATACGCAATTAGCCAATCTAATAATTGAGTTGCAGCCGGAGCTCCCAGTGGTGCCTGACATAGTGTTAATTTTTCATTATTTATTTCAATTTCATAGATATCTGGTTGAAAAGAAACAGAATCAAAGCTACCTAAAATTTTATGCGGCACTTGTTTTAAGAAGCTATCGATATCTTCCTTTGGTACAAATGCATACACTAATTTTTCATGAAATTTAAAAGGTAATTTATCGTGATTAGGCTCAAGAACTGCATGCTCGTTACTGTCAAATCCTAAAATAAAAGGTTTCTCATTCATCTTTATCCCTCCAAATCATAACCACCATTCTGGGGTTAACTCACCTAATGTCATTACTTTATTGCTCTCATAGTCCATCATCACTTCAACATTTTGATAATCTTTTTCCATCATCTGAACCATGAATTCGCGGCAGGCACCACATGGCGCACCATTTTTACCATCAGACATAAGCGCCAATACACGTGAGATTTTAGTTTCACCATTAGTAATCATATTAAAAAGCGCATTTCTTTCAGCGCATACGCCTAAAGTACAGGCTGTGTCAACACACACTCCGGTATAAATCTTCCCCGATTTTGACAATACTGCAGCGGCCACACCACCGGCTTCCATATGATCGGATATTTCATGGAAGCCCTGTACTTTTTTGGCTGCTTGAAACATCTTCTGCCAAGTAGAGTCAGGAGCTAATCTATTTTTAACGTCTTTCATTCTCTTCTCCTTTAGTAAAAAATGCTTTAACCATTACATAAATTGCAATCCAAATAACTAAACTTAGTAGCCAGAACCAGGAATTATTGGTTATCGTCAACGAGACTCCATTATTTACCATCAAGTTCATTTTTATACCAAAAATTAGCTCAATAGTATGTAATCGCACGTGCGTCCACAATGAAAAAACAAAGTACAGCATAATGCAAGTGCACCAAATTCCTACTGCTTTAAAAATATTTTTTACAATTGTATTCATCTTAATTATTCCAATTCCATCGTGTCCTCAGAAAAAACGATTGGAAATTCATCAGACCATTTCTCAGTCCTTGTTTCGGTTACCTTAAAGCCAAATTTCTGATACAAATTCTTGGCGCGTTCATTATCAGCAAACACGGCTAATCTTACTGGTCGCGGCAGCTTCGCCAGAGCGGTCTTCATCAATGCGGAACCAATGCCTTTTCCCTGCATCCCTGGCAAAACATACAAGAAATCTAAACGGCGTCGTCCAAGACCGACAAATCCAACTACTTGCTCATCTTTTTCAGCAACGTAAATATCACAGGACAAAAAATACTTGAGATATGGTGCATCTTTTAACGAAATAAAAACTTGTTCCATCCCTTCTGCTTCAAGTTCCTGCATTCGTCCTTCATCCATGACTTTAGCAAGTTCATCAAAGTCTTCTGCTTTATATTTTCTAATCATGACTTCTGTCAAAACCAAATGCACCTCTTTCATTAATTTATTATAAGAAATAGATTGTTTTTTTAATTATATCATATATAATTTTAAGCAACATGCTAAATTGTTGAAATGAGGAAATCGAGATGAGAAAAACAACTAAGTTTATTCAGCTACTTCTGATAGTTTTAACTTTACTAGTTGGTTCATTTTGTGATGCGACAGCGTGGATGGCCTTCAATAATGGTGATCAAAAAGTTATGTTTGTCGCACTAATTTGTGCTCTAATTTGCTTTATCGGCACTATTGCTTATTTAAAAGCATTGCTAAAACCATCAAAAGACGAGCCAGAATCTGCTGAAGGTCATCAAGTAAAAGTTGTCGCAGCATATCAAACTTTTTCAATCTTAGATTATGTGACTATTGGAGCAAGCATTATTTCAATGATTATATCTACCTACTTGAAAAACACTAACTCTGCCAATTCACAAATCGCATTAACTATCTCTTTAACGCTTTTTGCAGTTTGGGTGCTAGGCAATATAATCAACATCATTTGTTTACTTAGACCTTCGGAGAAATAAAGAAAAGCCGCAACAGTGGCTTTTTTTACTTTTATACATTTATGGTGGATGCGAAAATGAAACTTAGAAAAATTAATCCTCAAACATATGAACTATTTGAAAACAATCAATCTTTAGGTACCATTTCTACTTACCGCAATCCTTTTCATGACTCTTGTATATACTTGAAGTTTAACTTAATTAAAATTCCAACCACTTCACCATTTCTAGAAATTAGGAAGCAAGAACAAAAACCACTACAAGTCATGATTGAATCTAGCCACACTAAACTCGTAGATTTTATGCTAAAAAATGGTTTCAAATGTAAAAGATATTGCTTTGAGGCTGAAGTTAGTGCTACTGACTTAAAGCATCCCTTAAGAACCAATTTTAAAGTTGTGCCTTTTATCGCTACTGATCCTATTTATTCAAAATGTTGCGATTTTCTCTATAAATATTACAAAACTACTCATGAATTAGTCTCACCTCTTACCGCTAGTAAGAATGAATTCATTACTGAAGTCCCAACAAGATCTGGATATTATAGTTTGGATAAACAGGGGCGACTCAACAATGTTGCTTTTACAGAAAATAATGAAATTGCTTATCTATGCTCAGTTGATCCTACAAGTTGTTCATCCTTTATAGATAATTTGTTAATCGTAAATTGCAATAATAAATTGAACACTTAAGCTGTTTGATAGATCTGATCT